>NZ_JABXHF010000047.1:0-33219 GCF_013393565.1 Virgibacillus sp. | reverse complement strand
AAATTCTTCTTCTGAATCTTTGTCGTTAGGTTTGCCTTCTTTTCTCGGTTTGCAAAAAATACGGAGTCGGTTTTACTTCTAACTGAAGAACCTCTTCTATGCCATGTGGGGCTGTTAAAATAACATTTTCATGCTGATCTAGTCTTACCCCTAATGCAGTTGCAGTTTCTGGAAACTTTGCGATAGCATCTTCGGATGAAAGATATGGTGGAACGTGATTTCTAGTATGCATTCTTGTTTGGTTTTTCACCGACCATGGAAGAGCAGGCAAAATATGATGAAGTTTCTCTTCTAATTGTTTATCTATATATTCTGCCGTGTGTTGATGATTAAAATAAATGACATCAATATCAGGAAGTGGTGTCTTTTCTATTCCATGCAATGTATCCCAAATTTTCGTCCTTACAAAACCAGCACATACCCAGCAATCTGGTAAATCAAGTGACATAACTGCTTTTAATACCGTCATCATTTCAACGTCTTGCCCAATAGCGTTCATAATATCTTGTTTCGTTGCTAACAAATGGTTCACCTTCTACTTGTAAATCAATATAAATATCTACATTCAAACTTCTATCTTCTTTTTTTCCATAGTATCAAACAAATTCTGTAATTCTTGGTTTCGAGCTTAATAGATCAATAATTTGCTTGCTTTTTATAGTACCCACTTTTTTAATCTAGCTATGTTTTCCTCTAAAAACAAAGCGTTTTTTTCCACTCCTCTACGTTTACACCAACCGATACTATTAAAAGCATCCGTAAATCGATAAAAAGGTAATACTTCCTCTAGGTTAATTAGTAGTCGAATACTGCTATAGCCATCTTTGTATGCTTGATACAAACTACTATCCAAACTTAAAATATCGCGATACAGCTTAGTAAAATCTATTTCTGTTGAGCCAAACCTTGCACTTTCAAAATCTATTACTCCTGAAACGCTACCATCATGAACAATGATATTTGCTGGACGAAAATCCATATGTACAAAACTTGGACCATCTGGAGATGGCAATTGTTGTTTCATCTTTTTATATTTTTCAATAGCTTTTTCGTATAATCGTTCATCCAAAATATCTCTTACATCTGCAGCGAAACTTTGAAACTGACGTTCAATAAAGTTAGACCAGTTGTCAAATTCGTTGTTTATACCTATGAAATCACCGTTCGTAGGAGGAGTAACTGAGTGCATTTTAGCATGAAGCGTCCCAACTTGGTAAGCTACCGTTGGTGTTGTCTTCGCTGTTAAAGGTTTTCCTTTTAATGCAGATATTAAAAAAGCACCAGGACACTCCTCATCACCCGACCAATAATTTATCAAATAAGGAATTGGAACACTTCCTTGTAAAATTTCATAAGCTGCTAACTCACGTTGGAACTTCAACTTTGTAAAAGGAATTTTTAAATAAACATTTTCACCATGTAACAAAGTACATTGATAGACGGTTGAGCTATGTGAGTCGTCAACCTCATTCCATTGTAATACATCTAATCCAAATTTTTGGATGACACGATATAACATCAAATCCCTCCTTTTTCCAAGCGCGATAAAAACTGGTCATCCAACTGTGGGATAACCAGTTTTGTTACCTCTTATTCTTCTAATGTAGATGTATCGCCTGTTGGCAATCCGAGTTCCCAGGATTTTAATAAACGCCGCATGATCTTTCCACTCCGCGTTTTCGGAATAGAATCTTTTACTTCTAACTCACGAGGAGCAGCATGTGCGCTTAAACCTGTTTTCACAAACTGCCTTATTTCTTGTCGCAAAGCTTCTGAATCCTTATAACCTTCATTTAATGTAATAAAGGCTTTAACAATTTCTCCTCGTTCTGGATGCGGTTTGCCGATTACACCAGCTTCTGCAACAGCTGGGTGCTCAATGAGCTTACTTTCTACTTCAAATGGGCCTACTCGTTCTCCCGATGTATTAATGACATCGTCTAAACGACCCTGAAACCAAAAATAACCATCTTCGTCTTTATAAGCACTATCGCCAGACACGTACCAATCTTGGATAAAATAGCTTTCAAACTTTCCAGGGTTATTCCAAATGGCGCGCATCATCGATGGCCAGCCTTTTTTAATGGCTAAATTCCCCATTTGATACGGGGCTAATTCATTTCCTTCATTATCAACAATGGATGCTTCAATTCCTGGTAGCGGTTTTCCCATTGAACCAGGCCTTATTTCCATAGATGGGAAGTTCACAATAATATGTGCTCCCGTTTCTGTCATCCACCATGTATCGTGAATACGAAGATGAAAGGCCTTCAATCCCCATGAAATTACTTCTGGGTTTAAAGGTTCACCAACACTCAAGATATGACGTAATGCAGAAAGATCATATTTTTCAACTGTCTCCTTACCCGCACTAACGAGCTTACGTAATGCAGTTGGTGCTGTATACCATACCGAAACGCTATTTTTTTCAAGTGTATGGTACCAATCATCAGGCGTAAACCTACCACCACGAACGACATTCGTCACGCCATGAAGCCAAGGAGCAAAAATGCCATAACTTGTGCCTGTCACCCAACCGGGATCAGCAGTACACCAGTAAATATCGTCCTCCTTTAAATCCAACACCCAATCGCCCGTTGCATAGTGCTGTATCATTGCGTGATGCACGTGATAGACCCCTTTTGGTTTTCCAGTAGATCCAGAGGTATAATGAAGCAGCATACCATCCTCTAGATCAACCCATTCCATTTCTGTTTGATCGCTAGCGGCTTTCATTTCCTCGTGATAATGAATGTATGATTCAACTTTCTCCTTGTAATTGCCAACTAGAACAATTTTCTCAAGTGCTGGTAAATCAGCTTGTGGTACGCGCCCCAATAAATCAGGCGTTGTAATCAGCATTTTCGCCTCACTATCTTGAAGACGATCTCTAACTGCCTGCTCCATAAATGCTTCAAATAATGGTCCTGCAATGGCACCAACTTTTAAGATACCAAAGAAAGCAGCATAAAACTCTGGCGTTCTCGGCATAAATAAAAATACACGATCTCCTTTTTTTATTCCATATTTCCGTAATACATTTGCAAATTTATTACTCTCATGACGTAGATCATTAAATGTCAGCTTCTCCTCACGGTCCGGTGATGAAAATAAAAGTGCAGTCTGATTGCTTTTATTTGGGTTATCAGCATGACGATCAACAGCTTCATAAGCCATATTTACCTTCCCTGTTTCAAACCAGGAAAAATTCGCTTTTATGCTCTCCCAAGTAAACGATTCTTTCATACGATTATAATCTTTTAAATTATGATTTCCCTCTCTAGGAGAGATTTTTTTCATTTCCACGTATCATCCACTCCTTATGTTTTAAGGTATCGGTTACAGTTTACCTTCTATAAATCTAAACTCGAAATAAAAGGAAGCACTTTTTTAAATTATGAAAACATTTTGGTAACTACTATTATTTTAGAACATTTTGTGACATTTTTAAAGTGATATCTAAACTTTCAGCCTATCTATATGGAGAAAAAAGCGGATATATTTACTTTTAAGCTAAGATACCAGTGAGGAGGACCAGTTTGCTATATCATTTTCCTAGTCAATATTGTGTAAAACGGAAACCCCAGCACCCTTTATAAATGACAGACTAGTCCTTTTCGTTTAATAACATTTACCTATTATTGGGATTTTTCCGCTTTTTTAACAGGACTTATAGCACTTGTAATCGCAGCGTATAAGTCTTAATATTATGACAAGTTGTTTTATGAATTAATTAACACATAAAATAATTCACCTTCGTTCAGCCTACCAAGAATATCCTATTAACTAAGTTTGACTAGCTGATTTTAGAAAAACTTAGCTTACCCCAAGTCTTTAGCAAAAGCTTTTAGTTTTTCTTATGCTATAAACCCTAAAATTTTATACTTTTGTATAAAAAAACATCTTCTTAGCTAGAAATCCATTTTCATACTAAATGGTGGTTCACTCCATGCTAGTCATGGTGGGTTCGTATAGGATAAAAATAAGTCATCTCTCAAAATTTCATTATATTCACCTTAGAATAGAAAAAAACTTGGCTTGATGCCAAGTCTTATAGCGAAAGCCTTTGTTCTTCTTATACGATAAACGCTAAAAATTTTATACTTCCTATAGTGCAAAGAATGCCTACATTATTTAACTATAAAGGAGGCGATTCATGAATAGAATTTAGAGAAATATACAGTTTTGGTCATTGTTGCTATTGTTGCTTTTGTTTTAGTTTTTATATTTAATTAGGAGGATGATTTGATGAAAAAGAAGCTAATCACCGGAGCACTGGCATTAAGTTTATTTATTGGAGGAACAACGACAACCTCTGTCTTCGCTGGGACAGATAATATTGAAACCGAAAAAGCAGTCCAAACTGAATTGGCTACCAACAAAGAAGTATCTCCTCAGGCTACTCCCGCAGTTGCCGGAGCTTATGCATTAAAAGGGGCAGCCGTTGCGGGTGCAGCTTTTGTTGGTGGAGTTACCGCCAAAGCTGGTGCAGATGCTTATGATTGGGCTAAACAACAATTAGGCGGCAGTGATGAGAAGATGAGAGGTAATGCAGAATATGAAGATATCAAAATTGTTTTTGACCAATAATTCTTTACTTGCCCTTTACTAAAATATAAGACGATTGTCCCACAAATTGGGACAATCGTCTAATTCATAGAGGTGATCCTATGTTAAAAAAAGTAATCATTCTATTTTCGGCTTTTTTGTTTTTTATACATTTTATGTTTACCGCTATTTATTTAGCTCCTTTTAATCCAGTAAAAGCCAAATATGGGTTTATTGTAAATGCCTATATGGAGCCTTTATTTTCACAAAACTGGAAATTATTCGCACCAAATCCAGCAAGTTCAAATAACCAATTTCTAGTTCGTGCACAATTTTCCAATGGCGAAACAACAGAATGGACCAATTTAACATCATTTATGATTGAAAAAAACTATAAAAATCGCTTTACTCCTTATAATCGTTTAGTGCGCATCCAACGAGGCGCATTTATGTCCCTGTATCAAAAAGATGATGTAACACGGAAACTATCCCAAGAAGTAGAAGAAAGAAATTTAAATAAAGAGGAGTATGATTATATTCTAGACAATGAAATGACAAAGGAGCAAGAAGAGAATGGGATAAATATATTAAACCGGTATGCTCAATCTTATGTAAGCAGTTTATATCCTGAAAAAGATATCTCACGCACACAAATTGTCATAAGAGAAACAAAAGCCACACCTTTTTCCGAACAAAACAATCCAAAATTTGAAAACGAAAGAACTATTCATGAATTTGATTGGAAGGAATTTGAAACAGTTTCTTCTGTGTTTTAATAACTTATCTATCATTTTCTTTACATCAATTTTAAACTATTTCTTATAGCTTACATTATTTCCACCATTTTTAAGAGGAGGAATTTTAATTTTGAATACTATTTACAATAAGCTAACTACACAAAAACATATGTTAATCGGCGCTAGTTTAATCAGAATTGCTTTTGGTCTATTAATTTTATATTTTTATTTTATTCATTATGGACAACGACGATTTCTGTGGGGTCCAAATGGCATGCAGGAGCACGAGACTTTTACGCAAAATCTAATCACCACTAGCAATTTTTCTTTGTATCAATTAAATGATTCTATCTTGTACTTTGAAATCATTTTTCATATGGGCATTGTAGTCGCTTTGCTCTTTACCTTAGGTTTCATGGGTCGACTAACAGCCATCTTAAATTTTGTTTTTATTTGGTCTTTACAACATGTAAATGTTTTAATTCTAGACGGTGGAGACAATGTAATGAGAATCATTCTGTTTTATTTGTTATTTGCAAATACGACAGCATTTTTTTCATTGGATCGTTATAGGAGAAAAGAGAAAATACCTAGTAGCATCACGGCAACCCCGATATCCAATAGCTTTCATAATTTAGCTATTCTTGCCTCCATTATACAAGTTTCCTTTATGTACTTAACTTCTGGTATGCATAAAATCATGGGAGAGGTATGGCAAAATGGGACAGCGCTTTACTATATCTTGCAGGTCGATGAGTATACGCATCCATTTTTCAAGGAATTCATTTTATCATCTAACATTCTCTTGCTAATTGGCGCATATGGAGCTATTTTTGCACAAATAACCTACCCATTTTTATTATTTAACCGTTATACCAAATATATTGCCATTTTTAATATTATCGCTATGCACGTCGGAATTGCCATTGTCATGGGTTTGTTTACTTTTTCTGCTACAATGATCTCCATACAACTGCTTTTACTAAAAGATAAAGAGTATGCTTGGGCATATGCTATCATCAAAAATCTATCATCCAAGTGGAAACTAAGAAAGGGGAGAAAGTATGAGGCTGAGCATGTTGAACAGGCCTAATAAAAAAAACAATGTCCTTGTTTTTTATGATACTTGGTGTCCTATTTGTACAAAAAGTATGAAAACACTAGCAAGATTAGATTGTTTTCGTCGTCTTCAATATGAATCTACTAGAAACAAGGCTGTTCTAAATGAGTACAGTTTAAATTATGAAAAATTGGAAAAACGAATGCACACTATTCGATTAAAAGATGGTAAAATAGAAGAAGGTATAGATAGTATATTTCGTATAGTTAAACAAATTCCCCTTTTATGGATAGCTGTTCCCTTTCTTCAACTATCTATATGGATAGGAGTAGGATCCAAAATATATGACTGGTTGGCAAGTAAACGAAAAATACTTCCCGTTGGGGGCTGTGAAGGTGATTTTTGTAGACTTCCCGACAGAAGCTAACGTTTGCAGATTATACCTATAAAATCTCAATCAGTGGGGGCTCTTTCATCCTCCACTGTTTGTTTGTAACCCAAGGACTATGACCTAAAGGTCCCTACGTGTATTGGATATTTAGCTTCTATTTAGACTTATTTATGAATTCTAAAGCAAGTCCACAGCATCTTATACGCTAAATAAAATAATAAAGCAGGTGAAGATTTGGACAATAAAGTAGTGTATACATTTCAATATAAAAATCCTACCTCAGCTAACGTGTATTTATGGTTAGCAACCCCACCAGATACGAAACATCAGCAGGTTATTAACGAAAAGAAAACGCCTCCTTGTCAAAAAAATGAAGATACAATTGGGAATAAAATTAGCTTTTATGAAATCAAACCCAACGAAACCATAAAAGCTTCTTATAAAATACAATTGTTAAACAATACGGAAGATACTTTGCCCGAATTAACACAAGAAGAAAAAAATTATTATTTAAGATCCACACCTATGGTTTGCGTAAACGAAAAAGTAAGGGACATTGCTTCCCACGTTACTAAAGGGGTGGAAAATCCAAAAGAGCAAGCCAAGCTACTATTTTTTTATATTGTCAAAAATTATAAATATAAATTCCCCCCAAAAGCTAGAGGAGTTACCCATTTCCTCAAAAGTAAGAAAGGAGATTGTGGTGAATTTTCTTTTTTATTTGCAGCGCTTTGTCGTGCAATTGGAATTCCTTGTCGTATCATGGTGGGAGCATTTACAGGTGGACAGCATCGAGCGCATGTATGGAATGAAATTCACCTCGAACAAGAGGGTTGGATACCCGTTGATACAAGTATGGCTGCTACAGTAAAAAGACAGCTATGGAGATATTTTTTCTCTCCATTTCAAACTTTGTTTTGGAAAACATATTTCGGAAAAACGGAGCATCAACGAATTGTTTTTTCTATTGACACAGAACACCAGCCTGTACCAGCTTACCCAAATGCTATTGTGCAGAATAAACAACCATATAGCCCATTTGATATAGCAGGAGAGCCATTTATTTGGGGGAAAGATTTAGTTCAGAATAAAATACCCTACTTCCAACCTATGTACCTATATTATGAAGATCAGAAACCCTTGAAAGATAGAACGGAAAATTTTCTTGGCCTATGGAATGTTCAGGAAACTGGAAAACAAAAATTAACACTTCTAGTTAGATCAATATCAGGATATATTGCTCTTCTATTTGCCATATTTTATTTTTCCACTAACTGGGATCTGTTAAGTATTCTGTTTCCATTTCCCGCGTTTTTGTTTTGTCTATCTTTCGTTATAAGAAAAGAAAGGGTGCTTTTCTTCTCGTTCGCAACCGTTTTTTTTGGAATTATTATGCTTTTAGTCAGTATGGGCGCAATATCTACCATTTTATAAACCTGTGTCATTCATTCCATGAGGAGGGCCTCTTTCACCATGTATTTGCCTGCGAAGCATCTATGTCGTGATAGAAGGCCGTCTCTCCTCTAGCAGAAAAACGCGCCTTCTCGTAGACGCGCTCTTAAAATTAACATTCCATTATGCTGTTTGTTCCGTTTGTTCCTCATCTATACCATTTTTCCGTTTATCATCTTCCGAAATGATATACGCACACGCTGCATCACCCGTAATATTTAACGATGTTCGTATCATATCTAGCAACCGATCTACCCCGATAATTAAAGCAATTCCATCTACTGGTAAACCTACTTGTTTTAACACCATCGCTAACATAATCAGCCCTACCCCAGGGACTCCTGCTGTTCCGATGCTTGCTAGTGTAGCTGTTAAAACAACCATTAGCATTTGACTTAAGCCCAGCGGTTCTGCATAAACTTGCGCAATAAAAACCGTAGCAACTGCTTGCATAATTGCAGTTCCATCCATATTAATTGTCGCACCTAATGGCTGAACAAAACTACTGATCGATTTTTTTACACCGAGTTTTTCCTGCGCTATTTTCATAGATACTGGTAGTGTTGCACTGGAACTGGATGTACTAAAAGCAACGGACATTGCCGGGAAAAACGCCTTATAAAATTTTAATGGGCTTGCTTTTCCTAACGTTTTAATAGCAATACTGTACGTAATTACTCCGTGTAAAACAAGAGCCAAAATAACTGCCAACATATACATAAACATGGAACCTATTGCATCTAAACCAGCTTCTCCAATTGCTGATGCAATTAAAGCGAACGCCCCATAAGGAGCTGTTTTCATAATCCCATTCACAAGAAAAATTAATATGTCATTGGCCTGCTCAAATAAATTTCTAATTCCACTCGTTTTTTCTCCCAACATAGCTAGTGCAACTCCAACAAAAATGGCGACTGCAATAATTTGCAACATATTTCCTGTTGATAGTGCTTCTACTGGATTTTCAGGAATAATTTGCACAAGCGTATCCATAATCGGTGGCGCTGCTTGTTCTTCATAGGAAGCATCATCTATGGAGAAATTCCCTCCTTCACCTGGCTCTAGTACTAATCCAACTCCTAATCCAATTACTAGCGCTATTGCTGTCGTTACTAAATAAAAACTAATCGTCTGTACCCCAATTCTTCCTAATTTAGAAGGGTCACCTAATCCAACTGTTCCGAGCACAATCGAAACAAAAACAATTGGAACAACTATCATCATAATTAAGTTTAAAAATATTTCTCCAACAGGATTTAATACATACGTATCAATAGGTGTAAAAACTTCTGCAGGAGCAAAAGTTAAACCTATTCCAGCGAAAATTCCTAATAGTAAGGCAAGTAATATTTTTTTGGTTAAACTCATAAGCATTCTTCCTTTCTTGTTGTGTTAACAGTAGACTATAAACAGAAAGATAAGACTTATCTGTATTCTTAAACTACTAAAATTGATATGTCTTATAACTTCATAAATTTTAAAAAGAATGCGCTTTCTCAGTAATTTACTACTAAAAAACGAATTATACTAGTTGTTTATTCTCTTTTTTCATGTTTTCCTATATGAAATATAGATGAGTAGAATAAAGAAATGGGATACAGAGCAGTGTGTTACAAAGGTGTAAAAATATAGAGTTACCTTTCTATTTTATCATTTTTCTTACTACTTGAATAGTCCTATTTTTTGTAAGGTAGATGATAATACTATATTTCTTATTTAATCGTATACATAACCAGTAAAAAACATTTTTAAGATCCAATTGACGTGCCGTTTTTATTACGTGCATTCTTGACAATAGTTTATAAAAACTTTATTGTTAACCTATATAAATATATGTTTACAATTTTGTTTTTTAGGATTTCTTCATCAAAATATTTAGGAGAGGATGAAACAGAGAATATGATAGACTTTCAATCTTTAGCAAAGGCTGTTTTGGAAGGATACCAGATAACAGAAGGAGAAAGTTTAGCCATTTTAGATTGCCGTGACGAAGCTATACTTCCATTACTACATAGTGCTTACGTGATTAGAAAGCATTACTACGGTAATAAAGTAAAACTTAATATGATTATTAATACAAAATCAGGAGCTTGCTCAGAAAATTGCGGCTATTGCGCGCAATCTCGTGATTCAACAAATCCAATTGAAAAATACAAAATGATGGACAAAGATTCGATTGTAAAAGGAGCAGAACGAGCTAGTCAATTGCATGCAGGCACATATTGTATTGTTGCGAGCGGACGTGGTCCTACAGATAGAGAATTGAACCATATTATTGGTGCTGTCAAAGAAATTAAAGCCAAGTATGATTTAAAAATTTGCGCTTGCCTTGGTATTTTAAAACCTGGGCAGGCAGAACAGTTAAAAGAAGCAGGAGTAGACAGATATAACCACAATATTAATACATCAAAAGCTCACCATGCTACGATAACTACTAGCCATACTTACGATGATCGTGTACAAACTGTAAACAAAGTAAAGGAAGCGCGTATCTCTCCTTGCTCAGGCATCATTGTCGGAATGAAAGAAACGAAACAAGATGTTATACAAATGGCATTTGCCTTACAAGAACTAGAGGCTGCTTCTATTCCTGTGAATTTTTTACACGCCATGGAAGGAACCCTTTTAGAAGGTACAGATGAGCTTACGCCTCTCTATTGCTTAAAAGTTCTATGCCTATTTCGTTTTACAAACCCCCAAGCAGAAATTAGAGTTTCCGGAGGACGGGAAGTTAATTTAAGAAGCTTGCAACCGCTTAGCTTATACCCAGCCAATTCTATGTTTATAGGAGACTATCTCACAACTACTGGACAAGTGGCAAAAAAAGATTATCAAATGCTTAAAGATCTTGGCTTTGAAATTGATGATGTGAATTCCGAAGTACCCGTCTAAAGCAAATGCATGCTACGGTATAAACGATAAGCAAACAGCCCCCGCGTACTACTTATCGTTTATGCCATTTTTTATACTAAAACTAAAAAACTTTATATTTCCCTAATAATGATAAAAAGACTTGCACAATGCTATAAATAGAGAAATTGCTAGAACCCCAGCTTAGAAAAACTTGGCTTATCGCCAAGCCCTGATGGCGAAAGGCGTAGTTTTTCTTATACTATAAACCTTTAAACTTTTATACTTTCCTATAGTGTAAAAATAGCAGTGTTCCCGTTCTCCCCCAAACATCAACAACGAAAAGTGAAATAATTGGACCGAGCGAAGCGCCAATAAATAAGACAAATGCATAAAGCGAAGAAGCTGCTAGTCTTTCCTTACTACTAAGGTCAAAGGAAGCCAATAACGATTATTTGTTTTTTTCCATATTTTTGTGATAACGGTGCAAATACTAAGAAGCCGAACGCATAAAACACCGAAAAAATACTACTTATCCAAGAAGCTTTTTGTGCAGAAATTGTAAAATAGCTTGTTAAAGTATCTGTAATTGGAATAACGATATAAACGGCGGAGACAACAACGAGAGCACACCAAAATAGGAGAAACATAGAAAGATAACTTTGATATAATGGCAGTAGAATAACCTCCCATTTTTAATATTTTATTTTTACTATATGAATACCTAGTGGTTGATGTGCCCAGCATAAATTCACTTAACTCGTATACGTTTCAGTTGTACAAACGAAAAAAAATGATAATATGAGGAAAGTAGAAAATGAAAAATTCATGCCTGACGTTAAATAAATGTTTTTTTACAGAGGGGAGATAAAGAAGGGGTGCTTTTTATTGAAGCAACAGCGATTATGTAAAACAAGAAAGCAAGGAAAATGGGACAGGAGATAGATTAAAGCTCCAATCCATACAGTATGCTTTCCTACTTGTCATTCATTTTAGATAATATGTTTCATCTCGTTCATGCTTAACCATTGCGTGATCTTTTGATCTAACAACTGAATTCGCTCTAAGGCCGATTCGTCATCAATGCGCTTGTAATGATGGTTCCCACCAGTTTCTTCATCAGCTTCATCTGCCAAGTGTACAACTTGCTGTAATGGTTTTAATTGTAATTCGCCATTCGGCAAGTAAGAATCCGTATGCAACAATATAGCTACAGCTATTTCTTTAGCTACTTGAGGGTCCTCGCCAATGCGAATGAGTAATTTATGCGCACGGCTAGCACCTTTAATTGCATGAATATCATTTTTTCGATATTTGTCATAATCCCATTTTCCTTCTGTATACCACGTATAATGCCCTACATCATGCAAGAGAGCCGCCTTCGTAGCATGATCACGGTTTACATGATACTGCTTGGCAAGATCAAATGCATATTCCGCAACCGCAATTGCATGAGCTATACCTGAACGTTTTAAATAACGCTGTGTAACAGGATGTAGGAACACGGTTTCTAATGTTACATTTCTCATCTATAGATACCTCCTTTATATGTTATTTTTTTAATATTCTCTAGTATAAGGGTAAATTTTTAAAACTATAGCATATGAACATAAGTTATTGCAAGTTATATACTCGATCCAATTGTTCTTTTTTTGAACTATATTCATCTCAGCTCCTTATATTTCCTTTAAAGTCAGTAAAAAACAACTGCCATAAATAAAAGCACCCTTATGCATGCTTCTATTTGCGACAGTTGTTTATATATTACATTTCTAATTCAAAATCTTTTACGTATGCTTTTGGTGTCAATATTGCTTTTCCATCAAATGCTTGTAGCTCTTCCCCATTTTTCACCCGATTTGGAGTATCAGGGTTCGCTAACGCTTGACGAGCAATAGCTATAAAATCAGCCTTTCCTTGCTCGATAACTGCTTCTGCTTTTTCCGGATCGCCTAAACGTCCGCAAGCAATAACCGGCTTCCCAGCATATTTTTTCGCTACCTCTGACATCGTCATTGTTCCTTCACCAAATCCAGGTGTCATTGCATCATCATCGGAAATATGAATATAGTCGACATCCGTTTTTCCTAGTTCAGAAAAGATGATTGATGCTTCTTCCTCTCCACCAGACCATGTATAGCTTTTATCGGTAGCTTTTAGTTGAGAAATACGAATTCCTACAATCATTGTCCCGCCAACTGCTTCTTTCACATCAGCTATAAGTTCCTTTAACAGTCGAACTCGATTTTCTACACTACCTCCATACTGATCATTTCTCTGATTAATATTTGCTGATAAAAATTCATCAAGTAAGTAACCATTTGCTCCATGTAATTCGACTCCATCAAACCCAGCCTTCTTTGCATACTTCGCGGATTGAACAAAGCCCTGTTTCACTTCTTCAATTTCATGAAGGGTTAATTCCTTTGCTTCTGGATACCGACCGCTACCACCATAGATTTCTGCCTTATCACTTGGAGGAGTAAACGGCGATGGTGCTACGGTAACATTTGTATAAAAATTCCCTTGCGTTTGAGCTCCACCATGCATCAATTGCGCAATCATCAACGCTCCATGGGATTGTACACTTTCTACAATTGGCTTCCAATGCGTAGCATGCTTTTCCGTGGCTAAGCCTCCTTGAAATTCATATGCTTGACTATATTTCGTGTCAGGATAAACGCCTTCTGTAATGACAACGGCGAAGCCACCTTTAGCATATCGTTCATAATAACGCTGAACGCGCTCATTCGGTGTTCCATCTGCTTCAGAGCTTACTCTTGTCATTGGAGCTAAAATATAGCGATTTTTTAACACATATGTTCCGAGATACCCTTGTTCAAACAATTTATTCATCATCTTCACCCTATTCTTTGTTGTTATTTAAAATTAACATTTATCGCTAATTTTATGCAGTATATTATGGCACCTTTCTTTATTTTCTGCAATTTAGTTGCTCGAGAGAAAATTTTGCTATTCAATGAAACACGTTTTCTAATTGTCAATCTTTAGTGCTTTACAACATTGACCTGCCTCGTTTCATTCATGTTTTAATACAGACAAATTCATATAAGATAATACAACTTAAGAGTAATCCACATTAATTGTTTTCAACCTGTTCATAATTTATGTTATTTATTAGAAAAACTTAACTTACTGTCAAATCTTTATGGCGAAAGCTGTATGTTTCATTAAATTTCATGCAAGTTGATGACCACTTTTAACATTAAAAAGACGTTCTATTGCAAAAATTAACAATAGAACGCCAGCATATTTTATATTACTCAGCTTTTTCCGTTTCTTCTTGAGTTACAGCAATCTCATGTAAATCTCCCCAATTATACTGTATTGAATAATTCATTACTCGGTTATTAACAGGAGATAAGATTGCACGATAGACGGTAGGGAAGACTGGAACCTCTTCCAACATCAATTGTTGCCAATCTTTATATACTTTTTGACGGTATTCTAATTCCATTGCTTCTTCAGACACCCCATCTGCTAGCAGCTCATCATTTTCTTCACTTGCATAACGAGAGAAGTTAAATAGCGCATCACGCCCGTAGAGGCCTGCTGGATTCACATCTGTTCCGACACTCCAAGCACCTTGAAAAATATCTATAGCTGGATCGTCATCGCCGCTTTGACCTACTCGATCGTAAAACGAGTTAAACTCAAGTAAGCGACCATCAACTAACTGGACGTTTAAACCGACTTTCTCCCAAGCTTGAATGTAATAATTAGCAATTGGTTCAGCTACATCTCCTCCAGACATAGAAGCAAAGTTAATGACTAACTCTTCTCCATCTGGATTTTCCCGCATACCGTCTCCATTGGTATCCTCATAACCTGCTTCATCTAGAATTTTTTTCGCTTCTTCTGGATCATAAGCTATACCAGGGTTTTCGGTATCATGAAAATTTGGGTGTGATGGCGGTATCAATGTTGTTGCATTCCAGCGTAATCCATTATAAAATTGTTCGCCAACTGCATTGTTATCAACCGCATGCCACATTGCTTTGCGAAGATTCACATCTGCCATTTTTTTATTTGGATCAGGTTTCACTTCTTTTTTCTCTTTATCCCATGTTCCTAATTTAAAGCCAATATAGGTATAAGCCATATCCGTATTGCCTAAGAACTCTACATTTGCCATATCTGCATTATCTGGGTATTGGTCAGTAGGAAAACTGTCTACAGCATCTACTTCTCCCGTCTCTAGTGCCTGAACAACGGTTTTCGGATTGACTACCTGAACAGTAACTTTATCTAACTTCGGTTCACCTTGCCAATAATCTTCATTTTTGGTAAGCACAACCGCTTCCCCTGGTGTAATGCTGTCTACTTTAAATGGACCAAAACCAATTGGATTCTTTCGGACTGCATCTGACTCTGCCATTTCAGCTACAGGGATATCTTTAAAGACATGCTTAGGTAGAGCATACGGCCAAATACCTCCACTTAGTAGAGAAGGAGAAGCCTGCTTATAAGTAATTTTCAATGTTTTATCACCGACTACTTCAATTCCAGAAATAGAATCGGCCTCACCATTCCGGTATTCCTCTACACCTTCAATTACGGTGAAATCTGCACCATAGCGTACCCCTGTATAGTCAGGATCAGCTATAATTTCATATGCAAATAACCAATCTTCTGCAGTAACAGGCTCTCCATCATGCCAATTTACGTTATCTCGAATTGTAAAAGTAAATACTTTTCCACTATCATCTACTTCGAACGTTGCAGCACCATCTTGTGTATAATTATGCGTTTCATCAGCCGATAATAACGGGTCATCAAACCACTTAATTATTTCACTGTCAGGTACACCTGAATAAAAGTTATAGTTTAACAATCCCTCGAATGCTGTATCGGTAACAACACCGTATTTGAAATGTCCACCTTCGATAGCTTCACCTTCGTTGGTAGTTTCTACACTAAAATCCTCAATGGAATAGATCTTTTCGCCACTCTCTTCCGACTTTTCCCCCTTTTCTTCAGATTTTTCACCTTTATCTCCTTTACTCTCTTCGCCACTATTACATGCTGCTAGCACAAAGACAAAACCTAACATAATAGCAAACAATAGTATGCGCCAACTACTTCTTTTCATCTAATAACCTCCCCTTTTATTTTGTACGTCACATGACGCGATCTATACTTAACATCATTATGATGTAAGCAACGTATTTATTACCCTCTTCGCTGCCTTGCATCTGAAGCACGCTTTAAGGCTTCGCCAACGTTTCGAACAGCTAACATTAGTAAGAAAACCATAATTGCTGCTGGTACCCAAATCCACCATCTTATTTCCAAAGTTTGTGGATTTCTTGCATAGCCAAGCAGTGTTCCAAGACTTGGAGTGGATTCTGGAAAACCAAACCCTAAAAAGGACAATCCAGACTCTAAACCGATATTCGCAGCCAAGTTTAACGTCATCGTCACAATAATTAACGAACTTAAATTCGGCAAAACTTGAAAAAACATAATCTTCCAGTTCGGAGTTCCTAACGTTTTGGAGGCCTGTGCATAATCAAGTTCTCGCTCTTGTAACGCCTTTGAACGAATTAACCTAGCTTTCCCCATCCAGAGGAATGCTGTCATAATTAACGAGAAAGACCATATGCTATATTTAGGCACAATCGCAACAAACACAATAACGATCATTAAAAATGGCAAAATCAAAAAGAAATCAACAATACGCATCATAATATTATCGACTGATCCACCAAAATAACCAGATACAAGTCCGTAAGTAATACCGATGATTCCTGTCATAAGCGTCACTAAAATTCCAATTGATAAGGAATTGCGCGTTCCAATAATGAGCTGTCCAAAAATGTCTCTTCCCCCATAATCGGTACCTAACCAAAATTCCTCTGAAGGCGGTTCATTAATGGCAAACAAATCTACCCTTACAATTTCTTCCTGGTTTAAAAATATAGATACTCCATATACAAAGCTTGTAATGAGAATAAGAAATATTAAAGAAATAAGAGCGACTTTATCTCGAACAATTTCTCGCCAGATTATTTTCGCTAAAGATGGCACTTTTTCTTCGTTCGTCACAATGGACTCTATTTCTGTATAGTTCAATTCGCTTCACCTCCGTGTTTATCTGTTGAGTAACATTATTTTATTCGAATACGCGGATCTACGAGACTTAAAATAATGTCTGATAATAATGCGCCTAAAATAGATGCGATTCCAAATAACAGGACAACGGACGTCACCACACTGTAATCCCGTTGTAGCACAGATTCCATAAATAATAACCCCATACCCGGATAGCTGAAAATGGTTTCAATAAATATAGTTCCACCGATTAAACCTGTTATTTCAAAACCGAAATAAGCAGCAACCGGTAATAAGGAATTGCGGAAAATATGCCGGCGATAAACTCGTGACTCAGAAGCACCTTTTGCTCTTGCCGTAATGACAAAATCTTTCTGCTTTGTATCAATAATTTCACTGCGTAAATACTGCACCGTATTTACGGTAGTAATTAACGCCATAGCGAGTGCTGGTAGGATTATATGATTCATTTTACTCATAATATATGGAAATGATCCTGGCTCTAACCCTGGTTCTACACTTCCACCGGTTGGGAACCAACCCAAACTATAACCGAACACCCAGAGCATCACTAATGCAAAAATAAATAATGGAGTCGCAAATCCGATATACGTATATCCAGTAATCATTTGATCACGTAATGTATCATTATAGCGCCCACTAGTAATACCTAAAGGAATTGCAATGATATATGTAAAAATTAAGGTTGCTAAACCTAGCCAAAAAGTATTTACAAGCCTTTGTCCAATTAATTCCGTTACCGGCATTTTAAAGCGAAAGGATTGTCCCAAATCACCTTGTATTGCTGACGTCACCCAATCTGTATATTGTTTATACCAAGGGTCATTTAATCCTAGCTTCTGCCGCTGCTCTTCAATCGCTGCTGGATCAATATTTGGATCAATTAATCCCGACAATGCATCACCTGGCATAAATTGCGCCATAATAAATACTAAAATACTTAGCAAAACAACTTGTGGCATGGTAATTAACAGTCGTCTAACAATAAATTTCCACATGCTATCAACCTTTCTGCGGTAAGGCTACTAAATGGGAGTCAGATATCTGTCGTAACGGATACGCCAAACCTTCTTGATTAAAATAATTGTTATAATTTGTCTGATACTCTTTCTCTACTTCAGCTCGAAATTCTTTTTGTTGTATACGGTTAACAGGATTAATATCTGGAATAGCTGCTACTAGGCGTTTCGTATAGATATGTTGCGGTTGATTAAAAATTCTTTCTTTTACTCCTTCTTCCACATATCGCCCCTTATACATAATGCCAATCTCATCACACATATGCTTTACGATGCCTAAATCGTGGCTTATAAATAAGTACGTCAAATTTAAATCCTTTTGAATATCTTGCATAAAGTTAAGGACTTGTGCCTGAACCGAAACATCTAATGCAGAAACAGGCTCATCGGCAATAATCAGTTTTGGCTTTAAGGCAATTGCTCTTGCAATGCCAATCCGTTGCCGTTGTCCACCGGAGAATTGATGCGGGTATTTTAAAATACTTTCAGGGCTTAATCCTACTTGTTCAAGCAATTCTTGTACACGTTTCTTTTCTTCTGTTTTCGTTAAGTTTTCAAAGTTTCGCAACGGCTCTGCGATGATATCGAGTACTCGTTTTCTGCCATTTAGCGAAGAATAAGGATCTTGGAAAATCATTTGAATATCTTTACGAATGTCAGACTTTTTAGATGTAAATCCCGTTAAATCTACACCATCAAACTTCACCGTTCCTGAAGTAATATGATTTAAACCGATAATCGCTTTTCCGGTTGTTGTTTTTCCAGAACCAGACTCTCCTACAAGACCATACGTTTTCCCTCTTTCAATGGAAAAAGATACGCCATCAACAGCTTTTATCGCGCCTATTTTGCGATTTAAGATTCCCCCTCGAATGGGAAAATGGACCTTTAAATTGGTCACCTCAAGAAGCGCCATGAATTGATCCCTCCTCTATCTTTTCTTCAGGGAAATAAAAATGTTTGTAGCAAGTACAGCGTACGAAATGACCTGTATCCACTTCATGTAGCTCAGGAGCTTCTTCATGTGCATCCTCACTAACCCAAGGAATTCGTGCTTTAAATCGGCACCCTTCTCGTGGAAGATTTTGCAAGGACGGAACAATCCCTTGAATGACATGGAGTTTGTCATGCATACTATCTTCTCCCGGAATGGAATTTAATAGGGATCTCGTGTATGGATGAAGCGGTTTTTGAAATAACGTATAAACATCCGCTATCTCTACAATTTGCCCTGCATACATAACGGCTACACGATCCGCCATTTCAGCGACAACACCTAAATCATGGGTAATTAAAATAACACCTGTATTCATTTGTTCTTTTAAATCATTCATTAACCCAAGTATTTGGGCTTGAATCGTTACATCAAGCGCTGTAGTAGGCTCATCAGCAATGAGTAGTTCTGGTTTATTGGCAATAGCGATGGCAATCATCACTCGCTGCCTCATACCACCAGATAATTGATGTGGATACTGTTCACAAGTGTACTCCGGACGAGGAATACCAACTTGATTTAACAAGTGAATCACTCGTTCTTTTCGTTTCGTTTTCGATAACTGTCGATTATGTAATAATAAAGCTTCCCCAATTTGATCTTCCACCGTCATCAACGGATTTAACGCTGTTAACGGGTCTTGAAAAATCATAGACATATGATTTCCTCGTAGCTTATTTAAATTACTTGCTGGTATATTTACAATGTCTTGTCCTTTAACATAAATATTTCCTTCTATTTTTGCTTTCGTATGTAACCCCATAACAGAAAAAGCTAGGGCACTTTTCCCAGAACCAGATTCTCCTACAATGGCCAATGTCTCATTCTTATTAACAGATAAAGAAACATCATCTACTGCAGCATAATAATTGTCATCTATTCTAAAAGATGTTTTTAAATTTTTAATTTCTAATAATTTGTTGTTCATGATCCCCCTCCTTTATCTTTCATTAAAAATGAAGCAAACTAGAATATAGATAAAAAATATACATAGTTTACTTAATTTTTCATCAATTGTTGTTATTGTATTATATTCTATTTTTCTGAATAAATCAATAAAATCATTTAATTTAAAGGAATTTTCGCAATCAAAAAAATAATGCATGAAGCGAGCCTGAGCTTGTTTAATAAGCTCAGGCTCTACCTATGTCAGATTTATTTTTGGAGTATATTTTTTATTTGTTGTATCTTGCTGCGATCCAGTTTATATGCGAATGAATCGTTC
The DNA here is from genome assembly GCF_013393565.1 of Virgibacillus sp. NCBI lineage: Bacteria > Bacillati > Bacillota > Bacilli > Caryophanales > Bacillaceae > Virgibacillus > Virgibacillus sp. Next base: position 12,847 of record NZ_JABXHF010000047.1, on the reverse strand, counting down.
CTTCTAGCGCCAGAACCAAAGTGGAATGCATGGGGTTTCACTTGCTCGTATACATCAGCAAAGGTTGCTGGCTTTAAACCATGCCCCACCATCATATTTACATGTGTATCCGCAGCCAAATGAATCAATCGTTGTAGCTGCGGAATTGCATCAGGTGCTTTATAGTTACCTCCTGCAGTTAACACTGTCGTTATTTGCTTATATTGTGCCAAGCATGCTAACGCTTCTTCTTGGTCACGAGCAAAATCAAACGCCCGATGAAAAGTTACTTCTAAATCATCAGCCACATCTAATAGCTGTTTCAACACTTCCTCATCAACTGTTTTTTCAGCAGTCAATGCCCCTATAACGATACCGTTTGCACCCATCTTTTTAATCAGATCTATATCTTCCTTCATCGTGTCTATATCGTATTTGTTGTATACAAATGATTGACTATGCGGACGAACCATGACATTTATAGGCAGATGGACAGCTTCAACCGCTTTTTTTAGTAAACCGTAACTTGGTGTAAGCCCTATTTCTGCCATCGCAGGGCTAAGTTCAATCCGATCTGCTCCATACTGCTCTGCTTCTATCACATCCGTTAAGTTCGTAGCAATAACTTCTAAAAGCATGAACAACCCTCTCCTTTACACACAATACCCTTATCCTACCTGATGAGAGCGCCTTTTAATAGACCAAAAAGATGCAAAGAACCTACTACTATCCTCACTTCCTTTGCCTAAATCTACCATCTATGCTTTAATGGCAATACATAGTGTTATTATATATCTCACTAGGGGAGCAATTTTATTGCTGAGAAAGGAAACTTGACCCTTTGAACCTGATCTAGTTTGTACTAGCGTAGGGAAGTGACAACTTGCATGAATAGTAATAATCAGGCAATCACTTCCCCATTCTATTTACATCGTAGAATGGGGATTATTATTTTCTCCAGATGCAAGTACGTCTTATCCTGAACTACAAAGGTTTGTTGTTTCCACATCTTCTCTAGCATTAAAATAATTTCAATTATCGAGAGGAGAATATAGTATTATGCAACAACTATTTACAGATCGTTTATGGAAAAAGGTAGAGCCAATTTGGAAATCCTATTTGGAGCATCCGTTTGTAAAAGGGTTAGGAGAAGGTTGGCTTGATAAGGAAAAGTTCAAGCACTGGATGAAGCAAGACTATGTTTATTTAATAGAATATTCTCGCTTGTTTGCACTAGGAAGCGCGAAAGCACATGATTTATCAACAATGACAACGTTTGCCAATTTACTTCATGGAACCTTGCATATGGAAATGGATTTACATCGTAACTATGCAAGCAAGTTTGGCATAACTGCTGATGAATTAGAAGAAACAGAAGCGGCGGCAACAACGACTGCATACACAAGTTATATGCTAAATGTGGCACAACAAGGTGGCATAGAAAATACAGTCGCCGCCGTACTCGCTTGTGCTTGGAGTTATAATTACATTGGCAAAGCATTGGCAGCCTGGCCAAACGCCTTGGAACATGAATTTTATGGCAATTGGGTACAAATGTATTCCTCCGAAGATTTTACAGCACTGGCTAACGATTGCATTGATTTAATTAATACAATTGCGGAAGATAAACCAGAACACGAGTTAACCATCTTGGAAGATATCGTTGTGAAAACGAGCTATTTTGAATATATGTTCTGGGACATGGCAGAACATCAAGCCATGTGGCCTGTCCCTGTTGCTGCCCAAAACTTATAATTCTTTGCAAATCTTTATCCGTTGAAATGACTATTAAAAGCAATAAACTAAAAAAGCAATAATTATTTTGGACCAATATCAGGCGGCATGATCTACAGATTTTTAACTTCATAAAAATCCGCCCTAAAAATGTAAAGCTCATCATTTAAAAGCTACGGCTATCACCATAAAGACTTGGTGACATGTCGTAGCTTTCTTTATTCCTTAGGTAGAACGATACAATAGCTTGCTAACAGCCTATTATAACCTATAGATTTCGAAAGGATATATATACCAGATAGATATGATACAACATTGTTACACAGATAATTTATAATGAAAGAGAGGGAGGTTTGCCCAATGGTTCGAATACTAATCGTTGAAGATGAAAAACCAATATCTGACTTAATAAAAATGAGTCTCGGAGATGCAGGATATGAATGTTTCTGTGCCTATGATGGAGAACAAGCTGCTGATATGATTGAAGCAAATCATTTTGATTTAGCAATTTTAGATATTATGCTCCCCAAAATTAATGGCTATGATTTACTAGAATATATCCAGCCTTACGATATACCAGTCATATTTTTAACTGCCAAATCAGATGTAACGGATAAAGTAAAAGGGTTAAAGCTTGGAGCGGAAGACTACCTAACGAAACCTTTTGAAATCGTAGAATTACTAGCCCGAGTGGAAACTGTTTTACGCAGATATGATAAAAACAAACAATTTATAGAATTGTTTGATATAAAAATAGATACGCTTTCCAGAGTCGTAACCAAATCAGGAAAAACTGTTAATCTAACAGCGAAAGAGTACGACTTATTATTATTATTTATCAACAATAAAAATATTGCTCTATTTCGGAGTAACATCTCTATGAAAGTATGGGGAGAAGATTTTGTCGGCGAAAGCAGGACGATTGACCTGCACGTGCAACGCATGCGACAAAAGCTTGGTTTAAAGGATAAAATCGTAGCAGTCTATAAGGTGGGCTATAGACTAGAGGTATAGCATGAAGTTATTTTGGAAAATATTTTATTCCACGATGATCGTATCTGTCTCCTGCTTCAGCATTGGAAGTTATATATTAATTGACTCCGCTTTTCAAGATTCTATCAAGCGCGAAGCCACTTCTGTATTTGAGGAAAATGATATTTTAAGATACTCGCTACAAAAAGAACTACGAGAGGCTTCCGTATCGGATTTTTTCTTCGCTGATGAAAAAAACAAGGAATCAATATCCAATGAAGAGCTACTCATAACCGTTGCCTCCTCCTTAACCATTTATGAATCTGGTGGAGAACTTACTTTTCGTATTAGTAACCAGGACGGACATGTCGTATACGATAATTTTAATGAAGATTTAAGTAACGATGCCGTTACACAAATATCGAATCAATCTAAAGGCTACCAAGTAAAAAATGTTAATGGGAAATATTTTCTTCACGCTATGACACCACTGCAATTACATGAAGATTTATTCTACATTGAAAACTTTCGAGAAATATCCGATATTTTTGCGAGTAAAAATGACCAATGGACAATGTATATGTATATTACGCTGCTGATGATTGGAATAGGTGCAATCGTCATGCTAGTCACTGCATGGCTACTGACAAAACCGATCTATAAATTATCGAAAGCAACGAAACAGATTACTAAAGGAAATTTTGAAGAACGAACGAGTGTTAGCAGCTATGTTGAGGTTGAGGAATTATCCCGCAATTTTAATTTTATGGCTGAACATATTGAAGAAATGATTTCCCAGTTAAAAGAAGCCAATCAAAGACAAGAAACATTTATTGGGAGTATTAGTCATGAATTAAAAACACCACTTACTACCATGATAGGTTATGCAGATATGCTTCGCTCTAAAAAGTTAGATTCAGAACAAACATTTATGGCAGCGAATTATATTTTTCAAGAAGGAAAGCGAATTGAGGAGTTAACAATGAAATTACTCGATTTGTTGGTATTAAAAAAACGAGATATTGAAACAAAACCCATAAAAGCAACTGCCTTTTTCAGCCCCTTGCAACAGTACATGGAACCTATTTTTGAAAAAGAAAATATGGATTTTCATGTGGAAGCAGAAGAAGCTATGATACCTATTGAGCCCGATTTAATGCGAACCGTTTGTACCAATTTACTCGATAATGCAAGAAAAGCAATCGATCATGATCATGGAGAAATTACGCTCCATGGCTTTATCCACCAAAACGACTATCACATCCGTATTTGTGATAATGGAAAAGGTATTCAAACAGATGAAATGGCTAAAATTACCGACGCTTTTTATATGGTTGATAAATCAAGAGCAAGGGTACAAGGAAGTGTGGGTCTAGGACTTGCTATTTGCAGTGAGATTATCCATTTACACAAAGCTGAACTGACATTTGACAGTGAGTTTGGCAAAGGTACTTGTGTGACAGTAATGATTAAAGGTGTGAAGCGATGATGAAAAAGAATAAAATACACCTTACCAACGTTCTTTTAGCTATTATAGGGGTTAGCATCGCTTTCTTACCATTTATTTTAAAAAATGTTCAAGAGGAGCGTTTGTTGAATCATATTTTTGTATCAAATTTCCAAACAGAAGAAAAACAAGTGAATGATAATCAAACGACATCCATTGAAGAAAAGTTAAAATTAATCGTTAATCATTATGACGGAAATGAAAACATTGCCATCATTGAAAAAAGTAATGATGAGACGAAAAGAGCTGAATACCTTTCTAAGGGAATTAATGAAATCAAAGAACTGCAAAACAAAGGGTTGTTTCCACAAATTGATATGCAACCTGAATTCACGATCATTAATTCCAATATCAAAACATTTTTAAATACACAACACCCCCAGCACACAGTAACGATCTGGGAAGCTTTCTTTTCCACTAATGGTGTAGAAATAAATATATCAATGGACACCCAAACGAATAAAATCTATGAGTATCGAGTGAGCCCAAGTAATAACAAATCCTTATCTATGACTGATCATGATCAAACTACTACAAAATTAGCTAATTATTTTAATGTGAAAGTAAGTGAAAAAAAATTAATCGATAAAAGAACAGAAAAAATATATACGCTAGCGGACGAAGACGTCTATATTTCCTTTTTTTCCGATAGGTATTTTGCGAGTTTCTATTTAATTCCTGCATTTGAAGCAGAAAAGAAGCAATTTTGATGGATAAATGAGCTAACTATGATACGTTGATCTATTATACTTTCTAGTAAGAAGAGAGATCGCAGGTTTAACACTTCCATTTCTCACCATAGACAACTGTTCAAAATATGAAAACTTATATTCCAATTTAGTACGATATCCATGAACAGTTCGTTCTAAAATGAGCACACAAAAAACCTTGATCTCGCTTTTCCCCTTTTTATATAGAATGCTTGACGATTCTTTCATAGAGTCGTCAATTTTTTGCTTATGTTAGCAAGCGAGTAGATTAACATTATGCACATTAGAAGAACTGGCTTGTCGCCAAGTCTTATGACAAAAAAACGCTGTCGTTTTTCTTGTACGACAAACCTTTAAACTTTTATACTTTCCTATAGTGGAATAAAAATCTCGGGGCGCCCATTTAGCAACGGAGCGGGTGAAACGAATCAACTAAAGATTTAGGAATCAAGCCACTACGACAGGGAGTATGCCGGCTTCAGGCGGCAAGCACGTTTTTAGTCGGCTTTCCTCTTAGAGACGAATCGATAATGACTTCTCGTAAGGTGACTTCGTGAAGTCGCTTAGTTGCTGAGCAACGGAGACGGACATGGCTTATTCGGTAATGTTGTTAAACAATACACAAGCCTCTAATTTTATAATTTTGTATTTCCTTAGAAAAACAAAGGCTTATACTTAGGCTTTCCTATAATACAAAGAAACAGCCTGTAAATTACCTACAAGCTGTATTCACTATCGTTATTCTGCTGTCAAATATTCTTCTAATGTTAATTCATTCTCTGTTATTTCTTTAGCAGCCTTCTTACCTACATAACGAATATGCCATGGCTCATATTGATATTGCGTAATCTCTTCTTTTCCTTTAGGAAAGCGAATAATAAAACCATATTCAGCTGCATTTTCCGCTAACCATTTACCTTCATCTGTATTAGCAAAGTCCTCATTTAATTGGAAACCCATATCTCTACTCGTCACATCCATCGTTAAACCTGTCTGATGCTCACTTTCCCCTGGTCGAGCACTTACTTGGTTAGCTTGTTCTTCTCCTAACGATTGGACATTAGATGCAAATACTGTTTCTTGGCGATCATAAGAACGATATCCTGATTGAGCAAACAACTCTAGCCCCGCCTTATCTGCAGCGGCAAACAAATCTTCAATTGCTGTAGCTGCAATTTTACGCACTTTCTTTTTCGGTAAATCTTCTGTAAAAGGATAATTTATGTCGGGTACCACTAAATCAACAGGTGTATAATCTGCTGGTAATGCATTTTCCTTATTTACTAACACCAATTGTTCATACGGATTTGCAATTACATTAGTGCCGCTATCTGTTGTAGCAGGCTCTGCTTTTGCAGGTAGTTTTTTTCCAGGTTCAAAATCATGACTTCCATCTTTAACCAATTGCTTAACTACCTCTGCTGTTTCTTCTTCATATATACCAGTCAAAGGTAAATCTTTCTGCATTTGTAAATCAGTAATTGCCCATACTGTAGCTGCATCAAAATCACCATTATCTTTTATATCATAGCCAATTTCTTTTAAAGCAAGCTGTAATGCCTTAACATCTTCTCCGCTATCTAATTTTTGCAAAGCCGCTTCAGGAAGTTGTAATTCCTCCATTGTATTTTCTGTGTTATCCTCGGCTTTGGACTGCTTATCTGCTTGTTGTTCTTTATCGTCATTTCCACATGCTGATGTAAATACTAATACGAATAATAAAACGATAAAGCTGATAATATGTTTCCGTTTCATGCTTTCCTCTCCTTCACAACACTAGCTTGAAACATTTTCATTTGTTTCAAAGTAATTCTTTAACCCACGTACAATTGCTTCTGCCACCGTTTGACTGTATTCATCAGACTGAATAACTGCTAATTCTTCGGGGTTACTCATAAAACCTAGTTCTAAAAGAATTGCTGGTACTTCATTGTTTCTTAATACAGCATAGCTATCTTCTAGTATCCCTCTATCCTTTAATGAGATGGCATTACCCAGGGACTGATGGATGCTCTGTGCCAATCGATATTCTTTTTCCTGAGAATAATAATACGTATGAAAGCCACCTACGCTAGAATCCTCAAATGAATTGTAATGAATACTGATAAAAGCGTCCGGCATTGCTTCATTACTCATGCTTCTTCTTTCTTTTAACGGTATTTTTACATCTTCTTTCCTAGTCATTATAACATTAGCTCCAGCTTCACGTAACGCTTTTTCTATCGGTTTTGTTGTATTTGTAACTAAATCTTTTTCATATATGTCATTAATTCCAATTGAACCAGGATCTCTTCCCCCATGTCCAGGGTCGATCATTACTGTATGCCCGCTCAATTCTCCTGAATCCGTTGTAGCATTTAAGGTTTCTTGTTCTGTTTCACCTACTGTCTTCGTCTTGCCTTCCGCAGAGTCATTATCTCCACATGCTGCTAATAAAATGAATAACAGAGATAATATAATTAACATGGTTATTTGCTTTCGCTTCATAAACTATATTCCTTTCCCTCTGCTCCTAAAATTTTATCTGATCTAGAAACATATCATAGATTAAATAATTAGAACTTTGTTGTTTATTAACTTTAAACCCGAGATTCTTATATATAGCTTATGAAAGCAACGTATCAGACTACCATAATTATTCAATCATAGTTGTATCATATATTAAAAAGAATATTACTCACTTTCATATTTCACAGTTTCTAAAAAAATTAATTGTTAGAAAAACTTAGCTTGTCGCCAAGTCTTATGGCGAAAGCCATAGTTTTTTGCCTTTAATATAAATCCTGAAAACCTTTATAATTTTCTATAGTTGCAAAAAAAACAGCCTCCTTTATAATTTAGTTAACGTTAATTAAATTATTTTTTGGGGGGCTTATAAGTGAGTAAAGGGGAACAAACAAAAAAGAAAATTCTGGAGAATGGTCTAATATTATTTTCTACTAAAGGTTATGAACAAACTTCCCTAAAAGACATTGCTTCAGAAGTATCCATAAAAGCGCCTGCAATTTATGCTCATTTTGCTAACAAAAAAGTACTGTTTGAAATCATATTTGAAAAAGTAATCACAGATTATATTGAACATCTAACCGACCGTATATCTACTATTCAGAAATCATCTACAAAAGAACAACTCTATGAACTTTTAGTTGGGACTAACATTTTTTTTTATGAGAATAAGCATATAGGACTCTTTATGAAAAAGTATAGCCTTTCACCACCTGAAAGCATCAATCCTATAACTCAAAAAAAAATGCAAACACTAACCAACAATATTGAAGTTATATTATGTTCATTTCTTGAGGAAACCCCAGATCGACAATTTATTGAAACAAATAAAATAATAGATACATTCTTTTCTTTGCTTGACGGTAGCTTCTTCTATTTAGAAAATTTTTCCAAACAAGATTTTTATATTAGAATGAATAATATTTGGGAGGTGTTTTGGAAAGGAATTCAAAAATAACCTCTATTAAAATCTACAACAAAAGGAGTAATTCAATGATGAAAAATAGAAAAAACAAAAAAAGAATATTTATTCCTTCACTACTTTTTGGTGGATTTTTAGTCATGAATAGGCATAAATTTCCTCAGTTAATGTTTTCTCTTCTTTGCGGTGTAAAACCTTTTGGATTAATTAAAAAAGAAGAAATAAAATTAGATGATCATGTAAAATGGTTTAACGATTATTATACAATCAATTATATAGATGGAAAAACGATTGCCATTGGTGAGCCTAGGTATTATCAAAGCAATGTTAACTATTTAATATTAGGAGACAAGCAAGCGTTACTATTAGATACTGGGCCAGGGATTCGGAATATTAAACCTGTAGTAGAAAGCTTAACATCGCTACCTATAACTGTAATGAATTCGCATTTTCACTATGATCATGTGGGAAACCATGAAAAATTTAGTGACATTAAATTAACAGAGAACCAAATAGAAAAACAAATAGTAAAAGAAGATACTTTAATACCTCGTAAATATTCATTTGTGGGACAATTAGAAGGATTTGCTCCTCCTAAGATAAAATTTAAAGAAATTTTAAAAGAAGGTACTTTCATTGATCTTGGAAATAGACAGCTAGAAATTATTTTTACACCGGGACATAGCAACGATTCTATCTCGTTATATGACAAAGAATTAAATCAATTATTTGTAGGTGATCTTATTTACCATGGCCCAATCTTGGCTGCTACATTAATCCCTGGTGTAGATATAAAGAAATATCTTTCTTCAACCAAAAAATTAATTAGCAAAACAAACGCTGATACCTTATTGTTTGGTGGTCATACATTAGATGTAAATCATCCATCTATTCAACAACATAACTTAATAGATCTCAAAATGTTTTTAGAAAGGAATGAAAGAAGCAGGGTATTACCTAAAAAACAAAAAATTAACGATAAAGTAGATATCCTTTACTAAAAAGAGAGACGACTTTATTAAGACTTCGCTTATCGCAAAGTCTTGTTTCCTCCCTATATACAAATTCTAAAATTAAATGCTTTCCTATAGTGTTAAAAAAAACTGTCCAAAAAGGTTTTACTCACCTTTTTAGACAGTTTGGTTTATGGCTTATTTCATTAGGATAGTTCTGGCCAGTATACTTTATTCGCCTCATATAAATCATCTAGTAAATCTTTCGCAACTTTTGCACTTGGAACGATTTTGGATAAAGTCAATGCTTGCCATAGTTTTTGATATGATTTCTCTGCCCAAGCTTCGACGACAAGCTTTTCAACTGCGACTTGCTGTTCCATTAACCCTTTTTGAAAACGAGGAATCTCTCCCATAACAAGTGGCTCAGGACCTTGGCTACCAACGATACATGGGACTTCTACCATCGCTGTCGGTTCAAAATTACTTATTGCTCCGTTGTTTTCAACAATAAGGAGCATGCGTTCTTTTGAATTATAAGCAATTGCACGAGCTAAATCTACGATATAAGAAGCATGTTCATCAATTTCTAGTTCTGTTCCTTCTGCTGTTTGGTTATCAATTATTTTTTGACATTCACTGAATACAAGCTTTTCACGTCCATCCATAACTTCATTCGCTCGTGTATAGTCTGGATTCGACTGTTCTACGACATAATCTGGATAAAAATAATATTTTAAATACGTGTTTGGAACGGTTGTCGGATCAAGGGCTTGCACATCTTTTGCTTTAGCAAATGTACTGTTCCAACTAGCATCTGAATGCTGTTTACTCTCATCCACTGTTACATAACCATGTTTAGAAACATGCTCGCGAATTTTAGGCATGAGGTCGTTTCCTTCTTTATCACGAATATCAAACCACCAGCCAAAATGGTTTAATCCAAAGTATTTCACTTCCATTTCTTTACGAGAAGATAGTCCAATGGATGCAGCCATTAATTCTTCAATACCAATTGGCATATCACATATATTTAATATTTTAGAATTTGGACGTAAAAGACGCGTTGCTTCTGCTACAATAGCTGCAGGGTTTGAATAATTTAAGAACCATGCATCTGGTGAATATTTTTCCATATAATCAACAAGTTCAATAACTGGTCCAATGGAACGCATACCATATGCAATTCCACCTGGTCCACATGTTTCTTGACCGACAACACCATATTTCAGTGGTATTTTTTCATCTTTTTCACGCATTGCATATTTACCAACACGGATATGAGCCATGACAAAATCAATGTTACTAAATGCTTCTTCCGGGTCAATTGTTTCAACAAACTTAATTTGTGGAGCTCTTTCTTTTAATAAGATCCTACAACCTCCTGCTACAGTTCCTTGACGTTCTTCATCATTATCATACAGCTTTATTTCTTTAATTGGAAAACGATCCAAGTTTTCTAAGAGCATTAATATAATCCCAGGAGTAAATGTACTACCTCCACCAGCAATTGTAATTGAAAATTGTTTCATGATTTTTTCCTCCTTGATGTGTTTTACTGCTTTTGATTTAAAAATGTATCTATGGAATCACGGACTTGTGGCACGGATAATCCAACAATTACTTGAATACTCTTGTTATTTCTTACCACACCGTGGGCTTCCCCATATTCTTTAAAATACATGTCATCCTCGACTTTATTTGGATCATATACTGTGACACGTAAACGCGTTGCACAATTTGTAACATCTTCTATATTTTCTGCACCACCAAGACCTTGGAGATAGATAGCTGCTTTTCGTTCATATTCATTGTTGTATTTTTGTTCTGCATGAGCTACGTCGTTTTCAGATCCTGATTTACTTGCTTTATAGTCTTGTTTGGTGTACAGCTTTGTTTCACTATTGTCATCCTTTTCTCGACCTGGCATTGGAATATCAAACTTCAAAATTAAAAACTTAAAGGTATAGTAATAAATGACAATGAAGATGATTCCAATGATAAATTGAACCATGTACACGCCCCAATGGTTCCCCATAAGCGGTACCCAGTTTGTTGCGGCTATTTCAATTAACCCGCCACCCATATTACCAACTAGACCAAATCCATGCATTATTGTAACCATAGTTGCCCCTAGAACTGCATGAAGTGCAAATAAGTATGGAGCAATAAATAAGAATGTAAACTCAAGCGGCTCGGTAATACCTGCAAATACAGCGGTTAACGCTGCTGCAAATAATAATGCACCTACTTTTTTACGTTTTTCTGGTTTTGCTGTATGATAAAGGGCAAGTGCAATACCGATGGAACCAAACATTTTGATGTTTCCTTGTAACAAGAAGCCGCCGCCTGGGAAGATATCATTTAATGCACCAGTAAACTGTGAATACTCTGTTAAATGAGAGATCCAATACGACTTCATACCACCGTCAACCACTGCTGGTCCATATTCAAATGGTGTATATATAAAATGATGTAACCCCGTCGGAATTAAAATTCGCTCCAAGAAGTGGAACAGCCATACACCGATATAACTGGATGAAACTAAAAAGTCTTGTAAAGATGCAATACCATTTTGCACCATTGGCCAAATCCAGCTTGTAAGAAAAGCAAGTGGAATCATTAAGAAGAAAGAGATCATTACTACGAATGGTCCACCTTGAAAAATCCCAATGGATTCAGGCAATTTCTTTTCATAATAACGATTGTGTAACCAGATAACGAGCGCAGAAATAAAGATAGCACCGATAATGTTCGTATCTAATGTTTTGATACCAACAATTTCTTTTAATCCGCTTGTACCACCAACTTCACTAGCAAAGTCGACACCGAATGCTGGCCCCCAAATCGTTAAAATGCCGTTAATAAAGTAGTTAAACATTAAGTAACCCATGACAGACGAAAGAACAGCACGACCTGGCGCTTTCTTTGCCAGAGATATTGGAAGCCCAATAACAAATACAAGCTCCATTTGATTAAATACGGTCCAACCACCATTTTCGATTAATGTCCAAATTTGGTACCATAGTCCATCTGGGTTAGCCAACTCTCCCATGACAGCCTCATTCTTGAACAATGTTGCCACGCCTACCACTATACCAAAAAATGGAAATAATAGCACTGGTACAATCATGGCACTTCCAAATCTACGGATTGCGTTCATACATATACACCACCTATTTTTTAGTAAAATAACGAATGATAACCTATTCTTTTTAAAACGTAGCTTATCGCCGAGTTTAAGAGTAAAACGCTGTCGATTTTTTTGTACGATAAACTTTAAAAACTCGATATTTTCCTATAAAGTAAAAAACTCCTTCATTAACCTTTTATACTTGAATACCTCCTCGACACTTTTATACCTTTTCAAGGAATACTTCAATAGTTAATCTTACATCATACGAAAAATGAAATAATAAGGAACAAAGGCGCAAGCGTCCGTTCAGCAACGTAGCGACTGGAACGAATCAACTGAGATAAAGGAATCACGGTGAGGAACGAACCGATGATGACTTATCGTAGGGCGATTTCGTGAAGTCGCCTAGTTGCTGGGCGCTGGAGCCGG
>NZ_JABXHF010000046.1:0-33570 GCF_013393565.1 Virgibacillus sp. | reverse complement strand
ATCGATGTGGTCGACAATAGCTTGGGCGATTTGCCTTGGCGATTGCTTTGCCATTTTTGTCAGTTGCATAGCAATATTCGTTGCGTAATCACCGTGCTGTTCATTGTTTGGCTTTTCTAAGACAATTGGAGGAACATCCGATATTTTCTCTATCCACTCCGTTTTTAAAACCGCTTGCTGTATTACATTTCTTATTACATCTTCCGCTTCCCGTAGAATATTCATTTTCCTTCCCTCCCTATTTGTTCAATAGATCACATATAAATGTAATCGCTCATTGTTTTTATTAGAAAAACTTAGAATGTCTCCAAGTCCTTATGGTGAAAGGCGTAGTTTTTCTTATACTATAAACCTTTAAACTTTCATACTTTCCTATAGTGCAAAGATATGACCTAAAGCCATCTAAACGAAAAAAAATAAAGTGCTACTCCTTCCTAGCCTTCACCAAATAACAACTTCTCATTATCGTAGCTGGAAACTTGCAACACCATATTATCCGAGATAAAAAGGTGTTCGCTCATGAACAGCCATACTGGTTTCCTACACGGCAAAATAATCTCTATCATATATAATAAAACGCCTGTCCTCCAATATAAGAATACCTGATTTTTTTAAATCATTATAAATATGCGAAACAGTTTCACGAGACGCACCTGTTAATTTCGACAACTCCGTTAACGTCATTGGTAAATCGATAATCCATCTCCCGTTATTCTTATAACCAAAATCTTTGATCAAACATGCTAGAGACTGCTCTACCCTATCTCTTACGTTTGAAGTAGTTAAAGTTTGGAGGCGATTTTCATGATATTCCAATATTTTTGATAAATGATGAATGATAGCGAAAATTTGCTTCGTATTATACATTGCCTTTTCTTCTAAAATTCTTGTGGGGATATAATATACAACGATATTCGTTAGAGCAGATGCTGAGAAATGATAGAAATTATCTTTAAAAAAACCACCGTACGGAAACATATTATATGCTCTTACATAGTCAACATAAAGCATGGTTCCATCCGAACTAACTTTTTCTAATTTTACAAACCCTTCCTTTAAAAAATAAATCCTCTCTCTAGGATCACCCTCCATAAATAATAATTGGTTCTTTTTATATGTTCTTAAAAACAGAAAGTTCTCTAAATCAAATAATTCCGCTCTCGTAAAATACGATAAAAATTCAAATTGACTATAGTCTATTGTTTCTTTCACTTTCATACTAGTATGCCACCCCCATAACTATGTAGAAGTGTAAAGTGAATTTTCAATCAACAGGAGTTTTTTAATCCCCTTCCTCACTGCTTGTCGTATCATTATAAAAACTTGACTTATTGCCAATTCTTTATACGATAGACCCTTATTTACTTTTATATATTGTAAAAGCTCATTTAGTATGTTTCATTTCAACTCGTCCAGTACACTTGAAAATTTTATTTTAGAAAAGCTTGCGATGTCTTTATGGCGATGAAATACCGATGTTTTGTGCTTATACGATAAATCCTAAAAGTTTTACACTTTCCCACGGCGCAAGTGAAAGTAAGGAATAACGCATCGTTTTCCTTATCGTTCATCATATAAGATAGCGCTTTCAATAATTGTTCATTTTCGTTGTCTTTACAAACAATAAATTATGAAGAACACAAAATCTGAAATAGTCATTGTGACATAATAAATAGTGTTATTATTGTTTCAAGTCGACATAAGAAAAAGATCATCTATAAGGTAAATCGAATGAGCATATTTAATGAACTAAAACGTACTTAAAGCCCCGTTCATACCACAAGCTCTAAGTTCTATTGCTGTTCTTATTAGTTGTATGAGCAAATGTTTTACATAGTTTAAGGTAGACTTGATTTAGCGTCAAAATTGTAAGTAAAAGTAAAAATTTGCATTCTTTATAAGGTTGAATTTATATTCAATCTCGCAATATGCGACGGCCTTTTTTTAAATTATCAAATGTTAGAAAAACTTGACTTAACGCCAAAGCTTCATTGGAAAAGCCATCATTTTGTTTATACGATAAAACCTAAAATTTTTACTTTCTAAATTAGAAGCATATTGGGCATACCTAAGTGATATAAAAACATTCTTATTCTAGGCACAATAAGCAAGGAACCGTCCACATTCCCAAAAACCAATTACCAACTTGGTAATTAATTTTATAATAGCTTTTTTTCTTGATCATGTCAAGCAGTAAATTACCAAACTGGTAAAAGAGGTGAGCATTTTGGATGATATTGGAAAAAGACTCGTTCAATTAAGAAAATTAGAAAATCTAGGTCAAAAGGAGGCAGCAAAACTGATAGGAATTTCTAGTGTTAATTTATCCCGTTACGAAAAGGGAAATCGAACTCCTAACCCTGACATGATAAAAAAACTAGCAAAATTTTATTGTGTGAAGCCATCCTACCTAGCCTTTGGCGAAGAAGAGCATTTAAATTTTCTATCTGACATAACGAAAGAAGAAGCAAAAATGTTAAAAGATTATTTGATTAGAATTCGTGAAGAAAGACAAAAGCACGGGGGAGAAATTTTATAAGAAGAGAAGAATTAATGATGTTCCAAAAAAGTTAGGCTTGTGGTTTATAAGAAGCAAGGACCTGTAACATTAAATGTAACTGCTTAACTGTTTATAAATACATCATTTAATGTTACTACCTTGTTCGCTAATGATAAAGAGACCTATTCCTAACTCAAAGGCAATAAAATACGAATTACCGTCCCCTCTCCAGGCTTACTTTGCACCCGAATCGATCCATTGTGTAGTGCAATCAATTGTTTGGAAATCGCCATACCAAGACCTGTTCCGCTATCTGTTTCGGTGGTATTCGTACCTCGATAATAACGGGTAAATAAGTGGTTGACGGTTTGGTTATCCATGCCCACACCATTATCTACAATCTTAATCACCATTACATGCTGCTCGATCAACTCGGTGGATATGGTAATAATTGTCCCTGCAGGGTTATATTTGATTGCATTTGCTATGACATTATCCATAATTCGCTGAAACCATTTACGGTCAATGAAACCGATAATCTCGTTATGAGATGGTTGAAAGCGAAGTTCCTTATCAGCATACAACTTATTGTTCATAAACTGAAGAATTGTTCTACGAATACATTCGTTCATGTCTGTGCACTCTTTTGTAATCGGCAATTCTCGGTTTTTTAATTGATATGTTATGTTTAAATCTTCAATCAGATCTTTCATATACGTTGATTTTTTGCTTATTACAGAGGCAAATTCTCTTATTTCAGCTTCATTCCAAGAATACGCATCAGACTCCATCATGTTCGCATATCCTTGTATAGAGGCCAACGGTGTTTTTAAATCGTGAGAGATACCACTCACCCATTCTTCCCTTGACCGGGATATACGTCTTCGTTCTACATCTCTTTCCCGTAGAATATCCGTTAATTGTGTTAACGTAAAGAATAGATCTTTATAAAGTCGATACTTTCTTTTTATGTCACCATATTTATTGAACAACATAGGTTGTCCTGTTCTTGGATGTACTGGTTGCTCGTAGCTGCCATGTCCAAGATTTTGAAGCCACCTTATAAACATAAGTAATGGGGAGCTAAATTTGTGTGCATACCAGTAAGTGGCCAATAACAAAAACAAGATAACGAAAACAGCCACTACAATGACACTATTACTAATCTTCCCCTCCATGTTTCCTGCAAGGCTAGAAGAGGAGGTTGGCTCTTCCCCAACAATTAAAGTAAGTCGAGAAGGCTCATGAAAATAACTTTTCGCATGACTCCATTTTTGATCCGCTTCGATAGCAATTAAATCTTTTGTCGGATAAGATGTTGGAGCATCTTTCCCATAACTGTCCAATGTCTTTCCAGTATAATCCACAAGTAACGCCCAACCATCTATCTTATCCAGTTTCGTTTTTACCGACCCTAAAAGCTCTAACTTTTGATTCTTCCAGCTTATATTTTCTTTTATTTCTTGCATGATATTTTTTTGCCAGTTATGTTTGCCAAATACGACATAGTACTGCTTTTCTGCAAATTCTCCCCATACCCAGTATGTACTTATATTATTGTCTTCGGAATACAATAACGTTTCCATACGTTTACCTTTCAAGCTTGGAGGGGTGTTATGAGAACCAATTACTTTGCCTTCTTCTGTTAAAACAGCAAGCCAACCATCTTGTTCTTCCACTCGTATTTTTAACCCCTGTTCGATCTCGGCCGTTCCTGCTTCTACTTCTACACGATTTTCAATAAATAGATCACTAGCCTTTGTCAGATCTTCCACTGACTCTGTTTGTTCTGTGAAATAGGAGATTAAGATAAATATCGTTATGTTGAGTACAAACGCAAATACAAACAGCATCAGTAATTGCAAGAGCAATTGGACTATAAATCTTCTATGTATTTGCATGCGATCCACCATCTGGTATAAATTTATAACCAAGCCCTCTCACGGTAATTACATAGCAAGGCTTACTTGGATTTCCTTCTATTTGTTCCCTTAATTTACGTATATGTACCATGACGGTATTATCTTCCCCTAAATACTCCTCGCCCCAAACTTGCTCATAAAGCTGGCTTTTACTAAACACTTGATTCGGGTGCTGACAAAAAAATAATAACAATTGATAAACTTGTGCTGGCAATGTAACTTTTTTCCCTTTCAGCATCACTTCAGCAGACAGCGTGTTGATCCGTATATTCCCATCATCATAATACGTTTTTTGACGGTGAGCCGTTCGACCTTGCTTTCTCCGCAAGTGCGCCTTTATCCGAGCGACGACTTCAAGTGGATTGAACGGTTTCGTAATATAATCATCCGCTCCTACCGCAAAGCCAGATAGCTTATCCAAATCGGACGTCCGAGCTGTTAAAAAGAAAATAGTTGCATCGGAAATAGCTCTAATTTTAGGGCAGACATCAAAACCATCCTCCCCAGGCAGCATGACATCTAATAGAATGACGTCGTATTGCTTACTTTTACACAGTTGGATAGCCCCTTCAGCCGTCTTTGTAACATCAATATGGGTGAATCCTTCTTTACTTAATATAGTTTGTAGCATTTGTAATATGGCTTGTTCATCGTCCACAATTAATAACGGAGAATGTTGCATAAAAACACTCCTAACAGCAGTTTTATGATAGATATATAGAACCTGTTTAGAACTTGGCCTTTTATCAAAGTTTTTAGACAATTGCCGTAGTTTTTCTTATACTATAAACAAAATAGTGCAAGATGTGGCAGTTACAGCTGGACAAGTCTCCATAGAAGATAACAGCATTTAACCACGATTGGATAAAAGCCCGTCTAAATATTGATTCACTTTATCTATTCTTTATCATACCATCGCCTTAAACAAAACATAGATCAATTAAGGAAAAATTAAGGTGCTAGTTGCTTCACGTTAAGGTTGGCTATTTATAATAGATTTACAGAGGTTGTTCAAAAAGTACACTAAAGTGGAATGCTCATGTTTTGAGCTAGTACGCTTTGAACGGAACCTTACATTGGAATGAGGAGGAGAAATCATGCTTGCCATTAGCAAAAGAGAGTTTATTGAATCTTTTAAAGGAATTAAACCAATTATTATCATCGCTATATTTTTAATTACCGCCTATTATTCAGGCAAATTTTCCGATTTGCTATTATCTGCAAATATTGATTTTACGGCTGAAGAACTAGAAGTCATTCACACAATTGCCATTTCCGGACTCTTAATAATATTTGGTATGCTATTTGTTATGGGACTATCACACGATACGATGAATCGTGAAATTCATGAGCGTACCATTCGTTTTTTAGTGACACGTACTTCACGCTCTGCCATCATTATTGGAAAGTTTGTAGGTATTTGGTTTTTTTGGATCGTTTGCTTAGTTACTTCCTTCTTGGTCATTAGCATATTTGTACATAAATTTGACATGATTACTTTATTCCAGGCTACAAGCTTGGTTGCGTATTATCTTGCTCTTACTATTTTATTATCTGTACTCATCCCGAAACCAGGCTTTACCATGTTTCTTAGTATTGTACTTGGAATAGCATTTCCTATTTTTAATTCTTGGACTGTATTCACTTCCAATCCTTGGGTAAGCTGGATGAAATATCTACTTCCCTTCTATTATATAAATGATCGTAATTTCTATTTTGTTGGGATTTTATTATTAGTCGGTGTTATCTTATTTATTGCAATAGCAATATTTAAAAGGAGGGAATGCTAGATGTTTGCTATTGAAACAAAGCAGTTAACGAAAACCTTTGGAAAAAACAAGGTTGTCGATCAGATTGACTTGCAAGTGAAATCAGGAGAAATATTAGGTTTTTTAGGTCGCAATGGTGCGGGAAAATCGACTTTTATTAATATGCTAACAGGGATCATCCAACCTAGTTCGGGATCGTACTCTCTTTTAGACGTACAAGGCCCGAATGATGACATAAAAAAGCAGATTGGCGTCATGCCCGATTACTCTGCTTTATATGCTTCTATGACTGCGATGAAACATTTGAAGTTTTTAGCAGCTGTTTCTGAAAAGCCTGTATCTGATGAACGTTGTATGGACATATTAAAACTTGTTGGGCTTGAAGAACATGCACATAAAAAAGTGGGCAAATTTTCATTTGGGATGAAAAAGAAACTTGCTATTGCTCAAGCAATCATTCATGATCCGCAACTTATCTTCCTTGACGAACCAACGTCCGGACTTGATGCGGAATCGGTTATTCACATTCATCATTTAATTCAACAATTACATCAACAAGGAAAAACTATTTTTATGACGTCACACAACTTAGATGAAGTAGAAAAAATATGTTCCCGTATCGCTATTATGAAAGACGGAAAAATAGGCAAGATCGGCTCCATGGATGAATTACGTGCATACTATCAATCTACCATTACTGTAACTATTAAGCATTCACCAATCCGCTCTACTCATTTACCAACACTCGAACAATGGCTCACTTTAACAGGCACACAGCTAGAAATGAAAACTTCCCAGTTTACGATTCATGTTGCGAGTGAAAAAAAGATTGCGGAAATAATTCGCGCACTTGGTAAATACAACATAGATATTTATCGCGTAGACGTAGATGAGCCTTCTCTGGAAGAAATATTTTTAGATGAGTAAAGCGGAGAAATCTCACTAAGAAAACAGGCTTTATAGCGAAAGCCGTACATTTTGTTTATACGATAGTCCCTAAAAAGTAAGAATGGAAAACAAGCTTGCCAGTTCAAAATAATGAGCTGGCAAGATCTGCTTATGGTTTCCTATCGTACACGAAAGCTTCCCTTTACTTCTTCGCCCCATTTCAATGCATACGTTTCACCATGATGAATTGGCCCGACTCCTTCAGGTGTGCCTGTATAAATAACATCCCCTTCTTTTAAACCAAAATTTGCTTGTAAGTAATCGATAATTGCTTGAAATGGAAAAATCATGGAAGCACTATTTCCTGTCTGCACTATCTCTTGATCACGTAATAAGGTGAAATCTTTTTCTAAACAAGCTGTTTGTCCAGGAAAATCCCAGAAATTCGTATACACCGCCGCATTTTTAAACCCCTTTGCCAGAAGCCATGGATGCCCTTTCTTTTTCAGTTCTGTTTGCACATCGCGCAACGTTAAATCAATTCCTAAAGCCATTCTTGCCACTACATCATCCACTTTATCTCCTGCTGAAACATCTTTGCCAACATATAAAATAATCTCTAATTCATGATGGATTTCGCCTTGGTTAGCTGGAAAATCAATAGGAGTGCCATCAGCAATTACCAAGGAGTTGGTAGGTTTTGAAAAAATCAAGGGTTTTTCTGGTATATCGTTCCCTAACTCAACGGCATGATCTGCATAATTACGTCCAACGCAAAATATATTGTTTATTTTCATATGTATCCCCCTCCGTTTAGATACTGCTTTTAAATCATTATTTTACTCGAATAACTTCTATATTAAACTTTAAATTATTGGATACTTATTGTTCTTATTTTTCTATTATTGTATCATACATGCTATAAGTCGGGGCTCACAAACTTACAAAGCGTTTATGCAACATACAAAACACGATTACTAAGAGATTTAATGTAAAATGAATTCATTTTCATGCGTTAAACTATATCCTTTTTGTTGTAAGTGCTACAATAATAGTAGATGAGCTGTTCATTTAAATGAAGCTGGCTTTTTGCGTTGTAGAGCATGTCTATCGTAAAAAAAGCTACTTGTGGCAGACATTTATTTAATACGGAACCTTTGAAATCAAAGGTTATATTCCCCAGATTGGACAGTCACTAAAATCTGTTGCTTCTGTCACCTTCTTATGTATAATTCGTTCTGAGCTGAAGAAGCTAGCACTATTACTAAAAAGGAGTGGAAATCATGCAACAACAATTTGAAAAAATGAAAAACGGCAAAGGTTTTATTGCCGCACTGGATCAAAGTGGGGGCAGTACTCCAAAAGCATTAGCTGCTTACGGAATTTCTGAAGACGCTTATTCCAACAAAGATGAAATGTTTGATTTAGTACACGAAATGCGTACACGAATCATTACATCGCCTGCATTTGATTCAAATTACATTTTAGGGGCTATTTTATTTGAACAAACAATGGATCGTAAAATTGAAGGAATGTATACAGGCGATTACTTAGCTGAGAAAAAAGGGATTGTACCCTTTCTAAAAGTAGACAAAGGACTTGCTGAGGAAACAAATGGCGTCCAATTAATGAAGCCTATTACAGACCTTGACGAAACATTAAAACGGGCAAACGAACGCCACATATTCGGTACAAAAATGCGCTCTGTGATCAAAGAAGCAAATGCGGAAGGAATTAAAGCTGTCGTAGATCAACAATTTGAGGTTGGTAAACAAATTATCGCTGCTGGTTTAGTTCCAATTATTGAGCCAGAGGTAGACATAAACAGCCCAGAAAAAGAAAAATGCGAGCAAATGTTAAAAGTCGAAATTCTCAAACATTTAAATAACTTAACGAAAGATGAATTCGTGATGCTAAAATTAACTATCCCTACTGTACCAAACTTGTATAAAGTGCTTATCGATCATCCAAATGTTGTGCGTGTTGTTGCGTTATCAGGTGGTTACTCAAGAGATGAAGCAAATGCCAAACTAAAAGAAAATGATGGATTAATTGCCAGCTTCTCTCGTGCACTTAGCCAAGATTTAAATGTTAGCCAGACAGATGAAGAATTTAACCAAGCATTGCAACAAGCGGTTAAATCGATCTATGAAGCTTCAATTTAATGCATTTTCATGCTTTATATAAAGGGAATTTTCAATCCTTGGGGGAGTTTTTTGTTCATCCCCCAAGGATTTTGTTTAGATGAGCGAATTGCATATTTAGTAGCTGTTATCTCCCGGTTATACTTGTTGCTCAGCATCTTTCCATTTTTGAAATGGGAGTCTTACAGTGCCTTATATACGCGAAATAAACTTACCAACTATACGCCAGCATCTTTAATAATTTGAACAACAGTCCTGCACTCCGCCTATTTTCACAACATATACTATGACAGTATGAAGATAGAAGGAGGACCATATCATGCAACCAAATTATGATAATTATCATTTGCCTGCCCAATACAATCGACCAGCAAATCAAACACATCTGATGAATCAAATCCAGACAGCCATTCACGCAGAGTACAGTGCAATAGCCTGCTATGAAAAATTAGCGTCTTTAGCGCCAACTTCCTTTGCAAAACAACAGATCTTGGAAATACAACAAGACGAAAAGCGCCACTTAGAAACATTTACACATATCTATACGAGATTAACGCATAAACAACCGACTTATCAAATTACCGAATCTTGCCCAGACAACTATGATGCAGGCATTGCATTTGCATTTAAAGATGAGCAAGGAGCCGTGGATTTTTATTTAGACATAGCAGATCAAGCTGAAGATCAGTATATAAAAGAACGATTCCGACGTGCCGCTGCCGATGAACAAAATCACGCGGTATGGTTTTTATATTTACTACATTCCACATCAAAAAAGCCACCAAGTTGCTATCGTCAAAACGAAAACTATGGCGCTAAAGGGGCACTGAATGACCCTAATCTCACATTGATATCCATGCTCACTTACGCACTGCAAGACGAGTATTTGGCTCAAGCCAGATACAATACGATTTTAGAGACATTTGGCTATATTCGTACATTCGCACAAATTCAAGAAGCAGAAAAGCGGCATATCGAAGCCTTACTAACGTTATTTGACCGTTATCAAGTTGCCATACCGGAAGACGCATCCGCAAAGTTCGTAACCACCCCAAATAATATAAAAGCTGCCTATGCTCAAGGCGTAGAAGGGGAAATAGATAATATTTCTATGTATGAAAAATTTTTAACGTATACTATTCCAGCCGATATGCAAACTGTTTTCTCTCAGTTACGAAATGCCTCCTTAAATCATTTACAAGCATTTGAAAATGGGCTCGCCAGACATTCATGAAAAATAATGTGTGAAAGGCATGGTAACTTTTCAAAACAAAGACACAAGTGCCCGTTTAGCAACGTAGCAAATGGAACAAATCAACCGAGATAAAGGAGAATCACGGTGAGGTAACGAACCGATGATGACTTATCTTAGGGCAATGAAGTGAAGTCGCCTCGTTGTTGAGCGATAGAATTGGACGTAGCTATTCAGTTATTTCATTATCCCAAGCACTTCATTTTAAACTTTCTTATCCTGTTAGAAAAACTTGGCTTTTGCCAAAATCTTTATGACCATAGAACGCCGTCGTTTTTCTTATACGATAAACCCTAAAAATTTTACTATTTCCTATAGTGCAAAAAAAATATGCAGCACTACAATTTTGACAACCGGTATACGATGAAGAAGGAGCAGAAATTTAATTATCTGCTCCTTAACGCCTTTATTTCCCCACTGGAAAAGCTGTTTGCGATGTCGTTGTTTGGTCAACGAGTGTATGTTTATATAATAAATAGTACGAAGCTGCTGACCAGCTAAAGTTTTTCGTACTCAATCCCTTGCCCGTTTCTGGATGATAGTTTTCTCGAATTGCTCCAGCTTCTATTAAACCTTCTGCATGGTTAAACAGCTTTTCTGTGAACATCTTTGCTTCTTGATTGTAATCATAATTTTGTAATGCTTCTATTCCAAATAATGCTTGATCCATCCAAACTGGTCCGCGCCAATAGTGATTTGGATCATATTTTACATTATCCTTGGAAGCTGTTGGAAATGGCATATACGTATTAAACTTATTGGAATCGGTCATATTTTGAACCACTTGTTTCGCTTGCTGCTTATCTGCAAGTTTCGCCCACAATGGAATCCATCCTTCTGTCCCTTTTCCTCTATTCGTTAATAATTTTTTCTTAGAACCATCTTTATTTATTTGTAAATCATAAAAGAAGCCCGTTTCTTTATCAAACATATGTTGTTTCATATAGTCTTTCATCTTTTTCGCTTCGTTGGTAAATTTTTTCGCATCTTTTGATTGCTTCAATTCTTTTGCCATTGACGTTAAAAACCCTTTTTCCGCATATAAATATGCGTTCAAATCAGCAGATTCCTGATTAATAGAGTAACCAATAACATCATTGTGCTGATTTTTGTTTTCAAACACAAGAACCCCTGGATCATCCTTGCCTACCCCTTCTTTATCGAAACGAGTCGCATTATCCATTCCGCTCTCCCAAGCTGCCGCTTCGATAACAGCCTCTTCGTTCAGCTTAGGCTTTTCATTCTCATCTTTGATGATGCCACCAGCTTCATCCCTTTTCCAATTTGCATCACTTACTGTACTGCCATATTCAGCTATGCCATTTTGATCATGGTCTCTATTCGTATACCACCACGCATGATACGCTTTTAATTTCGGATACATTTCTTTTAAAAACTTCTTGTCCTTCGTGTTTTCATATATATTCCAGACTGCCCAAGCCGCTAGAGGTGGCTTCGAGTTTCTTTCATTCCAATTTCCACCTTCTCCTCCACGAGATGCGTCTTGATTATAAAAAATGGCATCAATAATTGCGCCAGCATCTTGCGGTCTTACTTGATCATCCGATTGAATTTGATAATCGAATAATGCACGGATATTATTTTTTGCAAGCTCTGGGTGAAACTCTGCTAGTGCAACAGCTTGTTTCCAAGAATCCCAAGCCCACATACCAATAAACCACTTATAAGACATCGACGGAATGATACCATCATGCTTAATCGCGCCTGCTGGACTGCGCCAGTTTGTCATAAGTGTTTCCATAGACTTTACGGCAACATGTTGGTACTCTGGAAATTGATTCAAGGCCTTTTTATTAAAAGTTTCATTCAAATACCCTTGCCAGCGCTTGTCATTTTTCTTAAAATGCTTCTTGGCTTGCTTCATATATTTCTCCACTTTTTTCTGCTCTGCTTTCCATTCCTTATTCGTGAATGTATAGCTTTCTGTTGTATGGCATGTGAACGTCTTACCTGGTTTTATTTTCACAGGCGAACGTAATGAAGTTGTATATCTATCTTCATCAACGCTCGTTTTAACAGGTTGATGATGATAAATAGAGTACTTTGCTTCATCCGTTGCAAAATACATCCACTTTTCTCGTATATTTGCGAACTGAACTTGTACCCCTTGTTTCATAGGTTGTAGACTTTGATCTAAATGTAATGTGTAATTTCCTTCTTGTACTTTGTTTAGTAACTCCCCATTCCAGGAAACGTTTATCCGCAATGGTCGCTTCATCTTATTTTTAATTTTCGTCTGTATCATCGCCGTTCTATTACTAACAAAAATAAGCTCTAATGTTAAATCAAAATCATCCATCTCATATTCCTGTACTAATCGTCCAGGATAATAGGTGAAATCTAAATGCTTACTATCACTTAAATCATACATTTGCTTCGTATCTGTATTGCTAATTTGAATTTTACTCATCACTTTTGATAAATTAACAGGGTATTCTTCTGCAATCACTACTGGTCCAGCAAAACCTCCAAATAATTCCTTTGCATCATAATAGGGCAAATAATAGCCATGCCATGCACCCAAATCAGAAAAATGATTATACTTATTGGTCGAATAAGAACCGTATATTTCCGCAGTTGGATGTGCAGATAGATCTAACGTATTAGGAAAATGTTCTATGGAAGGTAATTTCTCTTTTGCAGAAACAGTTATACTACTAATGCTGCTACTAAATAGTAAACATGAAGCTAATGAAATCAAACCTATTTTTTTTAGTTTGTTTATCCTTTTCTTTTCCATGGCTTTTCCTCCTTTTGATAAATATATAAGTGATTTTTCCCTTTCAGCCCTTTTGTTTTCGCTTTCATTTCCCCATTGGTGCCCATCCTTTTTTCAAACAATGTATGTAAAACGAGAGCACCAACCAAGCTAGCCTCCTCTCATTCATTTGTGCAACCTCACATATAAGCAAGCAAAAATTGTGCCAAAAAGAGACAGGCTGGCGAAACGCGGTTTTTATACGCATCAAAAACACGTGTGCAAGAAAATTGCACACGTGTTACATAGTGTTTTAACTTCTTCTCTTCAATAAGACCCTTTTTAAATAACATGCATCATTTGCTTCGCGTTATTTCTATCTTTTTCAGAAAGTGGCTTCTTTAAGAAACCAATAATAAAGCAAGTAATTATAGAACCTAACAAAATACATCCGATATAAAGCAAAGGTTTATTGCTAGCGATTGGAATAACAAAGATCCCGCCGTGTGGAGCTTTTAAGGATATATCCATTGCCATACATACAGCCCCTCCAACTGCTGCTCCAATTATATTTGCCGGGATTATTCTTAACGGATCTGCAGCAGCAAACGGAATTGCTCCTTCCGTTATAAAACTGGCCCCTAATACATAACTTGCCTTACCTGCCTCAACTTCTTGAACCGAGAATCTATTTTTGAAGATGGTTGTAGCTAAAGCAATGCCAATTGGTGGTACCATACCGCCAACCATTAATGCGGCAGATGGTTCAAAGATATTGGCAGCAAACATGGCTAAACCAAATGCGGAAGCTGTTTTATTAATTGGTCCTCCCATATCCGAAGCCATCATTCCAGCTAATAAGGCTCCTAACATAGCTGCATTAATGCCCGTCAGCCCTTTTAACCAACCTTCTAAAAATTCATTGAGCAACGACATTGGCGTATTTAAAATAAAGAACATAAATGCACCGACAATAAATGTACTTATCAACGGAACGACTAGAATGGAAATTAAACCTTGAAATGATTTTGGAATTTTAGCCATTGATTTACTAACGTATTTAGCAGCAAAACCACCTACAAATCCTGCTATCATTCCACCGAGAAAGCCAGAGCCACCGATACTTGCCATCATTCCCCCAATCATTGCCGGAGCCAAGCCTTGCTTATCAGCAATGCTATATCCAATAAAGCCAGCTAAAATGGGAATCATTAAAGCAAATGCAGCTTCTCCACCAGCTTGACTAAAGAAATGAGCAATAATATTATATTGATCACTTTCAGGATCTGCAGCATAAATACCAAACATAAACGAAATGGCGATGAAAATACCACCAACAACTACGAATGGAATCATATAGGAAACCCCACTCATG
Organism: Virgibacillus sp.; assembly: GCF_013393565.1. Taxonomy (NCBI): domain Bacteria; kingdom Bacillati; phylum Bacillota; class Bacilli; order Caryophanales; family Bacillaceae; genus Virgibacillus; species Virgibacillus sp. The sequence continues at coordinate 19,001 of NZ_JABXHF010000046.1, read as the reverse complement.
ATATGCTTATAGAAATTCAAACCAGGCTTTTCTTCTGTTTGAGGCTCTTCTATAATATCTTGTTCCGTTACACCTGAATCTTTAATATTGTAAGACAATGCCTGATCAATTAATTCATCGGCATGATTAATTGCCTTCTTCACGGGAACATCAACAAAACGTTTTCCTCTAAATAAAGTTGTATCGACCCGTACATCATGAGCAATAACAATAGCATCTGCATCTTGAATATCCGCTGTTGTTAGCTTATTCTCTGGTCCGTTAGCGCCATTTGTTTGTATTTTTACATTCATACCTCGTTGTCTTGCCGCTTCTCTTAACGATTCCGCAGCCATATAAGTGTGAGCAATTCCCGTCATACATGCAGTTATTCCAACCAAATATTTTCCACTAGCAGATGCATTATTTTCAGCTGGTTTTGCTAGTTTCTCTTGCTGTTGAATTGCTTCGATCACATCCTTTTCTGATGTGGCAACAATTAACTTTGCTCGAAATGTTTCGCTCATAAGAAAAGTTGATAGCTTTGATAAAAGGGATAAATGCTCATTTGAAGCGTTCTCAGGGGCTGCGATCATAAAAATTAAATTCGTATGTTGCCCCCCGTACTCTACACCTTGTAATGACCTTCCCATTATGATGGTCGGCTTCGTAATTGACTTACATTGAGCATGGGGAATAGCTACACCATATCCTACAGCAGTCGAAATTTCATGTTCCCTTTTATAAATTGCTTTTTTAAATCGCTCGGGATCTGTTGTCAGTTGTAACTCCGTTAACTTCTTAATTAAATCTTCTATAACTGCTTCTTGATGGCTACCTTGAAGATTTAACAAGATATTGTCTGGCGTTAAAATATCTACAAGTTTCATCTTATTTCCCTCCTTTCTCTTCATTAACTGAAGTAATGGTGAGCTTTATTTGTTGATTGAAATAAATCCATTTTATGCTTGACTACTTCTTTAGCAGCTTTCCGAGCACTTGGCATGATGACGTCAGGCTCATATGCACCTTCGTTCTCCAACAAAAATTGTCGCACCGCTTTAAAAAATGCATTTTTCATATCTGTTGATAAATTAATTTTTGCAATACCATGCAAATATGTTTGGGCTATTTCCTCGTCCTTATTATCGCTTCCACCATGAAGCACAAGAGGTATCCCTACTTTTTGATGAATCTCAGCAAGTAAATCTAATTTTAATTCTGGCTTTCCTGCGTGTTTATATTGTCCATGTGAGGTGCCAATAGCAACAGCTAACGTGTCAATACCGGTTTCTTCCACAAAGGTTTGGGCATCATCCGCATTGGTATACAATATTTTATCCGCTCCACCTTCAGAACTTCCTTCATTAGAACCAATTGTCCCTAATTCAGCCTCTACGGAAACATTAACAGCATGAGCAATGTTTACAACTTCTTTCGTAATGGCTATATTATCGGCAAATGAAGCATGGGAAGCATCAATCATTACAGACGTATATCCGTTACGAATAGCTCTCATTACATCCTTTACCGAAGCACCGTGATCTAAATGAATAGCTAGGGGCACTTTTGTGTTTTTACAACTTTCGCGTACATAGGCAAGAAAATCATCCCCTACTAATTCAAGCTCATTTGGATGAATTTGAATGATCGCTGGCGCCTGTTTTTCTTCCGCGGATTCAATGACCACTCTTACAAATTCGCTATTTGCTACATTAAAAGACCCTACTGCAAACTTATTTCTATAAGCTACATCTAACAATTCCTTCATATTCATTAACATGTTTCATCACTCCTCTTAGAATTTATATGTGATTCCAAATATTGATAAATTCTTCTTTTGAATGAGCATGAACCAATTGCCTTACATTCTCTATACTCTTCGTTTTTTGAAAGAATTCAGCAAAGGCATATTCATTCCGCTCTATATCAGAAGAAGGTATATAGATAATAACGAGTTGCACAAATTCATTGCCCCATACAATCGGCTGTTTATTCACCCCAATAATGATACTCTCCTTAAATACTTCTTTTTCAAAATAAGGATGAGGAATGGCTACTGAATTCCCAATCGATGTATAAGATATTCGCTCTCTTTTCATAATCGATGGATAGAAAGTCTCCTGATCATTTAATCTTAATAACTGATAAATCATTTGTTCAGGACTATTTTCTTGAAGCCAATAAATAGCAGACTGCTCAATAATGGAGTTCTGTGATTCAAGGTAAAAACGAATTTTTTTAATATCACTGCTTTGAAATGCACTTTGAATTAAAATTAGGTTTTCAATGCCTTTCGGAGCAGCCACTAGGTTAATACCAATATATAAATAATTGTGGCTAAAAACGTAATCGAGCGAGTATTTTTCCACATTACATACATCCAACTCATTAAAGTAGGTTGTTATCTTAGAGGCAAGTAATTTTGTTCTTTCATAGCCTCTGTGATATAAAATAATCGTTTTGATTTTCTTTTTACTTTGCGAGTCGAGAATAACCTGAATATGATATGCTAAATAAGCAATTTCACTATCTTGAATTTCTACTAAAAACTCCTTTTCAATGAGTAAGGCAATATGGCTAGCTATACTAAATGAAAAAAAATATTGTGATTTTGCTTCTTTTACAAATGGATTATAAATAAGCAAATTATGAGAAACTGGATAAATAATTCGATAAATATGGTTGGAAATATTGCTTCTAAAACGGCTTTCTGAAAAAGTTGGTACCCCATATACTTTCTCTACTTGCCATAAAATAGCTTCTATCTTACTCATAATAGTTGTATCTTTATGTTCAATTTGCGCTTCTTCAAGGTCTAACTGCAACGAAATGAGATAATTTACTAAAAAAACAACTTCACCATTTATTATGTTCACATAATCACATAAGTGCTTTTGAAGCGTTTCAACAACTTCAAATTCTTTGAATGAGACTAAACTTCCGCATTCTTCACTTTCTATTTCAACGAGATGTTGATGATTTATTTGGTGAATGATAATAATGAGTTGAATCGTCATTTTCTTGTACATGGAAAACTCAAGATTTAATTCATACTCTTTATTAACCATGTCTACTATTCTAAAAACAGCTTCGACAATAGTAGCATCCACCCAAGAGTTAAAACCGCTTACAACAAAATCTTTATACACTTCTTTTTTCACAGAGATAGAAGTGAAAAAGCTCTCAAGAAGAACTCTTTTTTGTATTTCTGACCCATTCATTTTAATACCTTTAAACACTTTAGTATCAATTTGGACATCCAGACCTAAAGCATGAATATTCATCGTTAGCTTCTGAATGCGGCTTCTTATCGTTTGTGGGGAATAAAAAAACGTATCCGCGATCTCGTCATAAGAAGTATATTCCTTCTTATTCATTAAATATTTAATAATACGACAATCCAATAATGCATCTTCCATTTCTTGATCGTTAACGAAATCGTTATGAGGAACGATTTGTTCTTGTTTTATAGCATAGCCAAGTGTTGATGAAATAATAGTAATATCACTGCAATTCTGATTTATTTCTTTAATATAATTTCTAATAGTTCGGTCAGTAACATTTAAGGATTCAGCTAACGTAGTAGCGGATACATAGGCGCCATTTTGGTTTAATAGAAAGTTCATTAATTGATGATGCTTTGCATGCAAATAAATCACAACCTTTCTATACACTTATGATAATACTCTATTTTCACAAATGCTATAACCAAAAAATTTCCTACAGGTAGGAAAATAAGGATACTTTCCTCAGCAATTTCCCCCACTTAATATTTATACTATTTTTTAGAAAAACTTCTAAAACTTTATGGTGAAGTACTCCATCGTTTTGCTTATACTATAAACCTTGAAATTCTATACTTTCTTATAGTGCAATGAAAAAAGAGAGACAATGTCCCTCTTTTCTTCTAAGTTTTAATTATTTCCGAAACAGTTACAAATTCATAACCTTCTCCAACTAAATAATCCAATACGGATTTCAACCCATTTACAGTAGATGTATGTATATCATGCATTAACAAAATAGAACCATCTGTTGTATGACTTTTCACTTCATTTAAAATTGCTACTGGATCAAGTGATTCCCAATCCCGTGTATCAACAGTCCAAAGAATGGATGGTAAACCTACAATTTTTTCTATATTTCCATTTGTCGCTCCATACGGTGGACGAAATAAAGTGGGGTTTTTACCAGCAGCATTACGGATGGCTTCATTGGTCTGTTCTATTTCTCGTCTTATTCCTGCTACACCTAATTTTGTTAAATCTTTATGGTCCCAGGTATGGTTACCTAATTCATGCCCTTCATCCTTCATTCTTTTAACGACGGTTGCATTTGCAGTTACTTTATTTCCCAGCATAAAAAATGTTGCTTTTGCGTTATACTGTTTTAGTAAATCAAGCACCTTTGGGGTGTTTTGCGGATGTGGACCATCATCAAATGTAAGAGCAACTCGCTTCTGATTCGAAGAAGGATGCTTTTCTTGATTAACTGAGGGAGAATTTGAATTTTTTTCTTCCTGCTTTATAGTCGAATCCTCTTGCTTATCCTCCGTGCTTTTATTATTCTCTGTACTATCATTATCCCTGGTATTTTCTTTATTCACGGTACTTTTACTATTCTCTGTATTATCACTACCCTCAGTGCTTTCATGTCTAATCATATCTTTCCACTCATCTGTTAGTACATCTTGCATTTTCGAAAAAGGGATAGTGATTTCCGCTTCTTTATCTATCACTTTATTATTATCAAACTGAAAAACTATCGATTCATCTGCAAGATACATATTGGAAAAATTGTTGTCCTTATCATAGACCCACTCCGATAACTTTTTACTAGAAAAATGTTCACTATATTTATCAGATTGTTCAAACGCATGCTTTAGCAATTGAAAAAGAGTACCTCGGTTCTGTTCTGTATCTTGTAAGATCTCTGTTTGGTTTATGTAATTATTATTCTTGCTATCTACTATAACGATGTCAGATAAATCTTGACATTGCTTTTCATGTAAGCAACTCTTTTCATGGATTGCTACAGAATAAATGTGATCTGAAAACTTTTGCATGTCTGAACGGATAGCGAGTCTCGCCTCTTGACTCTTTAATTGTTGTTTATTTTCTTCTACATTGTGTAAAAAATCCTCTTTAGCCATTTTTACAAAGGCATTCATTTTTTTGTTTAATTTCTTACTCTGAAACTGCGGATAATCAATCTCCATGCTATATACTTTGTCATGTGCTTTTTCAGTAACAACCTGAACTTCTGGATAATTGGGATGCGCTTTTTTTTCACTACTAGCCGTAGTATGGGTAGCAGCAACATCCTTATCTATAGATTTAAACAATGAACTAACTATTAGTCCAATAGCAATCAATCCGATAACTATCAGTATTCCGTATGTCAATTTAGTGGGCTTCATCACTAATACTCCTTTTGCTTACTATGTATCTGTGGTGATATGCAGGCGTGAATATGTCACATGGATAAATGAGTGAAACATAATAATTTTGCATGAAGTCAAACTTTCATCAATATGAACTTTCTTCCGTCCCTACCGAATGTTAGCACTACAAGAGTATAGCCAATAGACTTTTATTCATTTAGCCCTTCTAAATTGAAAATCTTATAGCACCTTACATGCGCGATATACTTTCAAATCACCTTTACAATAAGACAAATACACTTTTGCACTGTCTAAAAATGCACTAACTCTAGAAAATGCCCCTACTCTAAATAGAGAAAGGGAGCTCCTTACGCTTCACCTTACATATCAGCCTTCCTTTCCAAGCAAAACTAGTTTATAGATAACCAGCAGCAATCTATCAAACTATAATTAAAATATGTATCTCAAACAATAAAATAAGATAACATATCTAAAATACAAGCTCTATTCAATTTATTTCGACAGTATATATGGAATTATACAATTATTTTACATGATAAACGGGGAAGAGGTACATCATTTTATATAATTAAATTTTAGTATAAAATGTTAATGTTGGATTATCGACTATGTTATACTTCATGACATAGCATAATGCAGTAATAAAAAAATGTCTAGATGGTCTATATAAATAATTATAAAGGAAGGGACAATATGAATGATATAAGAAAATTAATCCAGAAATTGAACGCCTTTCGCGATGAGCGAGATTGGAGACAGTTTCACAACCCGAAAGATTTGGCTATCTCTCTGTCGTTAGAAGCAGCTGAATTACTGGAAGATTTTCAATGGAAAACAAGTGAACAAGCAATCGAGGAGAACCTAGAAAACATAAAAGAAGAACTCGCTGATGTCATGATTTATGCACTGATGCTTAGCCATGATCTTGATTTAGACGTTAAAGAAATGATATTGGAAAAAATGCAGAAAAACGCGCAGAAATACCCTGTAGAAAAGAGCAAAGGTAGGAAATTAAAATACGATAATTTATAGGTAACATTAGCGGTACGAAGCTTTTCATCTAGGTGCGACGAACTACCCCGCATACAAGCTTGGATGGGAAGGGAGAGCGTACAGCCCTTAATAACCGTAAAGTAAAAGCAAATCCATACTCTCCTAATACAAAAAAGAGCTGGGTGACTCATAATGCCTCATCCCAGCGTCTTTTTGTCAGTTGAATTATGATAAACACTTATTCATTTTGTATATTTTACAGTTGTAATTTACAGAGCATTACGCTACACAAAACGTTACAATATCGAATAAAAAGGATTTACTTTGAAAAGAGTAATGCAAATTATTGCACTTCCATCTTTAAAAATTATCAAATTTTATATTGTAATATCTACATAAGATGGGTTTTCTTCTAATAAATATGTCCGCATAGAATCTCTTGGCAAAATATGTTCAACAAAGCGGTTCCAATCTGCTATATAGTTACTTTTATTCCAGGAGTTATGATATTCATGATATCGCGACAACTTACTCGTTTCCGTATTTTTTGTGTGATTTATATACCCCTGCAAAATGGCAGACATGTCCTTCTGAAAAGATCCGTTCACATCTACAGCATCTAAGTTACCAACGAGGGAAGCCATGATGTCTTGAACAAGTTGGTCATTCCAATCCATACGATATGCTTCTTCATTCCTTACAAACGGATCATTTCGCATACGCTTGATATAATCTGCCGCTTTTTCATTTTGCTTGTCTACAAATTCCTGAAATACCATATCGAGTTTCGATTGTAGCCCGTCCCGCATTTCATAGCTGTCTTTGATGAGGGCATATTTCATAGCTTGAAACCCAAGCTCAACACCAAATTCCTCTTCCGATTTATGCTTGTTTCCACCTAATGGACGAGACCTATAATCAACATACTGCATTTCTTTCACAAATGTCCCAATAGCCATTAACTCATCCATATTATATCCGCTTTCCTTTGTTGATGTATTATTCGAAAGCTTCTCTCTATAAGAAGACTGCAATTGTTGAGCCATATACGTATTATCTGCTACCAACCACTCATTCGGGGTCCCTTTTATACCAGCAAAATCTTCATTTTTTTGTATAAACGTTGTATATTGCTCTTTGCGCTGTTGAAATAAATCTTTAATACTAGCACTGATCATTTCAGCTTCCTCATTCACACCATGCTCACTCAAAAAGCTACCCGTCATACGTGAAAATTGTTTCGCATAACTATCCACATGATTATTGATAATAGAATCAAGTTTTTTCAAATATTCTTCCCGTTCAGACCCAGTAAAACTCTGTTTTATTCGGAACTGGCTATAAGCATATTGGGAGGCAATATGATCCATATCTTTAACTAATCGATCTAATGTAGCATAACTAGGAGTTCGATTGGTTAGATCCATCTGTAAACGATCCCAATTTATATCCACATTGTTTAAATCGTCTTCGGTTAATGCTAAAACATCTTCTCGATTACGCTGTATTCTATCTCCTGTTATCTTGCCGTCACTTGTTCGAGATAGGTTCACTAAAATAGGGGACATCAACCTTCGTAATGCATGCTCCTTCGCTTCGTCTGTCGTAGTTTTATATGCTTCCAATTTGCTTATACCAAAGGAATTCGTATTAAATGGCTTCTTCTGTTCAGTCACTATACTGTTGTTGCTGTATACATGTAAAAAATGATTGATTTGCATGGACCTTTCCACCTTTTTAGTGAATTAGCAAACTCTAAATATACATGAACATCACAATATTTATTGTTAAAACTCCTTACCCTTCATTTCATTAAATGGTTATGTTTTAATTCAAAAATTCTATCGTAGGAACAGACTCAACACTACTTGCATAATAAAAATTTAGAACACTGAAAAAATCGATAGAACGTCCCTTGTTTACATCGAAAATGATTATATGATCCCCCCAATTATTGAGATCATCATCATCTAACCTTCTAGGAGTTGTTTTTCCAATTGTATCAACAAATGAGTCTTCATATTGAGTTGGCGGGCCTGATCTAAAGGATGAAACATGGTGCATAAATAAAGTTTCTTTATCTAAATATACTAATATTGCGTTATCAGAGCTAGCATAATCTGATTGGTAACTGACAGGGCCTGCAATTGATTTAACTTTTGCATCAGAAACGCTGTGTGTCCGTTGATTATAATTTCCATCCCAACTAAAATAATATTCACGTTCCCAATCCAAATGTGAATTACTTCCATCAACAGTAAGAACATAATTACCATTTGAATAAACTTCTCTATTTGGATAAAGTAATATTGCTTGCAACAATGAAGGAGAAGTAGAAATTATACTTGTTGCACCTGATGGATTAGTTGCATTCATCTTAATTGTATAATTATCCCCCATTGTTTCAGTAGAATAGACTCTTAGCGCCCAATCACCAGCTATTAATTGACTATTGGCTACTATATTTCCCGGCGAACCGCTTATAGAAGTAGGGTATGCTGTTTCTGTTTCCCAATCAACTTTATAGAGTTCCACAACGTAATCTGGATTATCCGTCTCTATTTCAAAAAGTATACTTCTATCATCAGAAGCATTAAAAAACCAAAAGTCATCTGGGTCCGTTTCCACTAAGGAATCATTAAAGAACATTCGGTCCCCCGAAATATTATAATTAGAATTAATAGACGCAGGTTTCTTTATAGTAACTCCCTTTGTTTTATCCAATACTGGCACTTCATCACTAAACTCCACATTTTGATTGCTCAAGTGTGGTTTTACATTAAAAGCTTTAAAATCCACTTCTGCTCCATAAGTCGTTAATGATAAAGAAAATAAACCCACCATTAAAGTAATTATAAAAACAATGATGGAGGACTTTCGTTTTATACTCATATCGGAACTCCTTTCTAATAATATATTAATATTTATATCGGTATAATTTATTCAAAATTAAATATTTTATTTAACATTTTTAAATATTGAAATTTATTTACAAATCGTTTAAACTGGTTCTCTCCAAAGAAGGTTATTTGGCTACTTTGGATACTACATATAGAAAAACCGAGGCTACCTTAAACAAAAAATAATATAGAAATGCGTATTTTCACATTGGAGGGTTCACATGTTTTTGCAATATAGTACATTTTTCCTGCAAAAAACAACGCTATATAAACTACAACGAAAAATCTATACAATAAGCGCAAACAACCAAATCATCGGCAAAATAGAAGAAACTCCGGCTTCCCATAAGAAAATAACGAATCAACTAGTAAAACTGGTCGCTTACCAATTCATAAGTTTTGATTTACAGGTTTTAGATAGTAACGGTCATATTTTAGGCTGGATTACTAAAAAACAGAAAGGAATAACAACCGATTTTCACCTCCTTTCCAATGAAGGAGAGCTTTTAGCAACGGTTCAACCAAAGCTAAAACTATCTACTGCAACGATGACGGTCATTGACAAAGAAAATAAGCAGCTCATACAAGCTAAAGGTGATTTTGGTGCCATTCATTACACTGTGAAAGCATGTAAAAACAACACTACGATCGCTTCTATTCAGAAACGGTCGCTTGTATACGATTCCATTCAAGATAGTATCCATCAACATGATGGTTATTATCTAACAATGGAAAAGACGGATGCCCTCACCAAGCTTGCCTTGTTAGCAATTGGCATCATGATAGATGTATATATCTATGATGTATAATACTTCTTTTTAAATCTCTCTATTAGGGGAAAGATAAGTAGAGAGAGAGTTTACACGGAGGGGTATGATGAGAAGAAAACCAAAGGTAATGAGCTATACCATCGTAGCGCCGATCATTACCTTTGGTTTTCCCAGCTTACTAATTGTCTTGATGCGACGATTAAATCTTCCAGGGATTTACATTACTAAAATTGTAAACAGGTACATAAACTAGTAAATTTTCTACTCGAAAAACCCAGAGCACTATGCAATTTTGCTCTGGGAATTAAGGTAGCAATATTCAAAAAAGCTATTCTGTTGCTAAATCAACAGATAAGTTTGCAAGCGTATACTATCGCATTAAAAACGAACAGATGGGTGGTAAATTGTTATGAAAGTAGATTGCAGAGTTCGTAAGTCAAAAGAAGCGTTAAAAACAGCTCTCATACAGCTTATGAAAGAAAAGGATTTACAACAAATCACAATTACTGACATTGTTAAAGTCGCTGACTTAAATCGAGGAACGTTCTATAAGCACTAATCTATTTTAGAAGATTTGATAGAAGAGCTGATTCAAGATGTCATATCAAACCTCATACACTCGTTTCGAGCCCCATACCATAATAAAAAAACTTTCATCCTTGAAGAGATGAAGGCTTCCACCATCAAGATATTTGATCATGTCGCTCGATTCTCAGAATTTTATCCAACCATCATTCACCATGAATCTATTATGCCAGGCTTTCAAACTAAATTATGTAATGTGATTAAAGAATTAGCCTTGAAAGATTTACAGGGTGCGGAAGAAAATCATACAATCAATAAAGACTTACAGGCAAGCTATCAATCCTATGCCCTGCTAGGAATGATTATTGAATGGGTGAAAAGTGATTTTAAATACTCCACCAAATATATGGCGGAACAATTAATTTATATTCTATCGTGCAAACCTATTTCAAAAGTTTATCAAACTTCATTTACAACAGAAACAGAACAATCGTAAAAAGACCTTCTAGTAAAATTAGGAGGTCTTTATGCTTAAGCGTTATGAAGTGCGCATGAGTTGAACCAATCCTTTTTGATGCTATTCGTTATCCTCGACGTTCAACATCCATACTCTTTTTAAAGGTATTTCTGTTTTTATATCATCACTAAGTAAATCATACGTTTCAAATAATTGCTCTATAATTTTAGCAGAATCCCATAAGCGTAATTTAAAAAACTGCTTTGGTACCTCATTTAACACGGACACTTTAAATCCGCTCCATGATACTAGTAATCCATAATCAGCGTTTACATTACTCATCGTTCCTAACAATTGATCCATCGTTGGACGACCGACTGGCGTACCATTCGTCTTCACTTGCACGCAAATTTTCGGCGAACCAAACCCTAGGGTATTAGAAGAAGCTAAAATATCAATTCCATGATCTGCTCCTTCTGGGCTACGATATGTCGTAAAACCTTTTGCCTTAAGAATCTCTTCAATTAACGCCTCCATCTTGTGTCCTTTAAACTTACGAATAATATGCTCAGAAATTTTATCCTGAATAAACTCCTCTAAGTTAACGGCCGATTCCTCTTCCGTTTCATCAATACGTGTTGTAATCGATTTCTGAACAACTTGCCAATTGTTCTTATACATTTCTTGCAATCGTTCTTCTGCATTATTTTTATGTATCTTACAAACAGTCATGAAAGCCCCTAACGAGTATAGAATGTCCTGATCAAACCTATCTCTCGGAACATCTAAAGCAAACCAACGGACATCGCGATAATGAAAGTAGGGGGATTCTGCATTCGGATCAAAACAATAATCGCCTTTAATTTCCCCAAAATGAATGGTCCGATTTAACTTGCTTGGTAACACAACCCAATCGCCTACTTTCATTCGATTTGCAATCGGGTATATTTGTGACGCCCAATTGATCGCTGTTTTTTCTTTTTCCAAACGATATTTTTTTATTAGCAAATCATATAGATCTTCTTTATTTGGATAATCTTTCAAGTTTATGTCCAAGTCTTCCCATGTTAAGTAAACACGATTATCATTTAAAAATTTATTCTCAAACTCCCCTTGAGAACCCGCTCGAAATAACCAAATGCTCAATTGGTACAACTCCTTATCTAAGTGGATGTAATAAAGCTTTTTAGAAACAAGGGCTTAGCATAGCACAGTTAGTAAATGAATCTATACATTAAACACCCCCACCTTCTTCAATAACCAGTACACTATCGCTCCATTATTGTAATATACTTCATTTATAAATTACTAGGGGGGGGGATTTTATGAAATACGTTTATCTTGTAGTCGTGCATGTTATGAATTTGCTTCTGTTAATCACGGTTGGATTTCTTGGCGTTGGTATGTTTGTAAATATTAGTGAACCTGATCATATACCAACCTTTAACCCGATTCATATAGGGCTTTTTATTTCCCTATTATTACTGTTGGTAATGAATGACACGTACCAACTCAAGAAGAGAAAATGGATTATGTTGCTATTTGGCTCATATTCTCTTTGGGTAAAACGATAAAATTAATACTTGACGCATCAGTTTATAGATTATACGCTAAGTAAAATTCACTAACACGTATGCCCATTGGAATGGAGGAAATGGAATGAAAACTATTGGACTTATAGGCGGAATGAGTTGGGAATCTTCAGCAGAGTATTATCGAATAATGAATGAAGAAGTAAAAGAAAAGCTAGGTGGATTACATTCAGCAAAATGTTTATTATATAGTGTTGATTTTGACGAAATTGAACGTTACCAAGCGGAAGGCGATTGGGAAAGTGCGGGCGAGGCATTAGGTAAAGCAGCATTATCTTTAGAAAAAGCAGGTGCAGCATTCATAGTAATATGTACAAATACGATGCATAAAGTAATTGATTCCATTGAAAAAAGGGTAACCATTCCTGTTTTACATATTGCTGATGCAACGGCAAACCAAATACAACAATCCAATATAAAAACCGTTGGATTACTTGGAACTAAATATACGATGGAGCAAAAATTTTACAAAGCTAGAATTGAAGCGAATGGTATTAAAGTGATCGTTCCAAATGAGAAAGCACGTAACGATATCCATAGAGTTATCTATGAAGAATTATGTGTAGGGAAAATAGAGCAATCATCGAAGGACTATTATAAGAATGTCATCCAACAGCTAGTTAATCATGGAGCTGAAGGAATCATTTTAGGTTGTACAGAAATTGGTTTATTAATTAAGCCTGAAGATTCAGAAGTTCCATTGTTTGATACAACCGTTATCCATGCAATTGAAGCAGTGCATGAAGCTTTAAAAAAAGAAAACTCTTAGCATAAAACTTGCTCTCTTACGCTCTGGTACCTAGCGATTTTATATACTACTAATTAAGGATAAATTGTAGTAAAAAAGGTATCAAACATATTGTGAAATTTATAACAAATAAGAAGTAATCCTGATTTTTCCCAGAAATATGTTAAAAATGTTATAAAACACAGTAAATAAGAGCAATTATAGGTCCTGTTATGAATAAATTTATCCTAAAAACTATAAGTGATAAAACCGAACTAAGAAGATAATGTGACAAAATAACCCAAAGAACGTTGGTTACCCCCGAAAGTTAGATTTTTTACTCTAACTTTCGGGGGTCGGTACCAACTTGGGTTATTTTGTATTTCCTTCACATTCAACAACTTCATCTAGCTTTAAAAATTTTCACTAGTTCTTATCTTCAATTGTTTTATATTAATTTTAAAAGTCCTCCTATAAAACTCATTATTATTTTCTTAATAGGAGATAGCTCGCCCAATAAGATTTCCTATACTTTAAAAAAAACCGCCAGATTACTTATTTCACATATACACGCTCCGCATGCTGTGATTTTTTCAGCTGTAAAAAGTCATTAAATCTTATCATCCGCTTGTTAAAGTAATAAATCAAAGGTAAGGAGACCAGCACGATAGCGACAGCATAACCATAAAATTCCCATTCATACAAAACAGCCAATCCTCCAAAATAGAGGTTTCCAATGACGTAAATCACTATAATTAGCATCGATGAGATCAAATATTTCGTAACAAAAGAATAGCGGTTGCTTGTTAGCACTTTGACATGAACGGCAAACGAAAGCGTGCAGGAAATGATGGCAATGAGCACACTAAACAAATAACCTTCTATATGAGTTACAAGCGATTGTCCAGTAAACAACAGCGCGAATGCCCGTATGAAGATCCCAATAAATACTGAAACAACAAGGGCTTCGATATAAAATTTTTTCATACTAATTCTACCTCATTCCTAAAAACGCTTTGAAATGTCCGACATAATTTTTCGATACTTCCACTTCTTTTTTTGAACGCTCGAATTTAAGCAATAAACGTCGGTTAAACCACGGAATAATTCGTGTAACGGCATCAATATGAACAATGAATGATCGGCTTACCTTAATAAATCGATCACTCGGCAACCGTTCCTCTAATTGATATAGCTTTTCCTTTAACCGATATACATCGGTGGCTGTATGACAAAGCACCCCTGCATCCAGCGCTTCAAAATAAAGAATGCTCGCATGATTGATAACATGGTACGCTTCATCTTTAAAACCGACAATCTTGGAAGTGGCGCTCGTTGTCGCAAATACTTGGAGCATTTCCCATAACTCATCTAACTGCTCGGGATGAAAGACGATACAGGGCAGGAAACCTGTATGAAGCCCTTCTTCCACGACATACAGGTCTGCCTTACGATATACTTCAATACCTAAAGACTGGAACTTTTCCAATACGTTATCACGTATATTATTGTTGCATACTAGTCCTAATTTCATGTGGGCTCCTTTTTATGATTCCATCTTTTTTCTACCAACAAAACGGATATACACCGTGGAAATAATTAAGATTATTATAATATAACCCGCAAAATATTTCCCCCACTTTGCGTACATGGTTTCCTTACCTTCTATTGGCACTTGTCCTCGCATGACCCATTGGTCGGTGGTGAAATGATCCATTTGCGCTAATGTTTGTCCCTTATAATCCGAAATCATGGACATACCATTTACCGTTTGTGTCACCACATTGGCACCATTTTCAACCCCTCTAAAATTACCGACAATCGTATGGTACGGAGAAATCTCTTTCCAATCTGCAGATGGGATGAACAACATATCGACGTTCTTTTCACCTGCTTGATTAAGGATAGATGGGAAATCTTTATCCCAACAGATTATCCCTGACAAACGCCCGTAATCTGTATCGACATATTTAATTTCCTTGTCTCCTTCTACCGTCTTCTCAATGATATTGCCGCCATATTTAAAGTGTTCAAACGCAACCTCCCCAGACGGTTCGATCATATATAAGACATTTTCATTGGGCGAACCTTCCTCTGTAAAAACATAAGGCACCGTAACAATATAGACGCCCCATTCCTTAGCAACCTCTCGGAGACTGTCCAAGTAATCTGCTTTTTGCGTCTCATCCAGCACAGCAACCCCTTCCGAATGGTGAATAATCTTCGCTCCCGCTTTTGCCTCCGTAATCGTCATGGCGATTAATTGTTCCAGGTTTTCTTCCGTTTTCTGTAAAAAATCACTGTTTTCTTGTTCATGTAGATTAAAAATCTCTAACACATCCGAATCCGTCCGATCCAGTGTATGAATACCAGATACGGTCACTGTTTCCGTATTTGCATTGGTTACGACACGTAAACCACCTAACGTAACGATAAGCAAAAGCACTGCAGTAGTTAGTATTGCCACATTTCGCTTCTTTGCTTTCATATTATCTAAACGAAGCCAATACACAATAGATGCTGTCCACATAATCAAAAAGGTGATTCCGGTAACACCGACTACAGAGGCCACTTGCATAACTGGCAAAAACCCGTGCTGCGAGTAACCAAGAATACCAAATGTTCCAAAAGGGTTAAAATATACATTGCTAAAATCCAATAACGCATACGTACATGGTAAGATCAATGTCGCAACAAAGGAGTTCGTTTTGCGAAAGCTAAGTTGTTGTAGTACAAATGGTAAAGCATAAAGTGAACCCGCCATTGCTGGAATGTAGCTAAACATCGGGATGTCCAAACTCGGTAGCATATTATGAAAGCTCAACTGATTACTCACTGCCGTTACCACCAACAAGACAGGCAAAGCTTTTTTCCAAGACATCTTCTCAATGGCAAACAAAAATAATACCGGAAATATCCAAGCAGCTGGCGCCATTAAAAATTTGCCATTGCTCAGCACCATAAATAATCCACCTAATAACAATAGTAAAATACGCATATATATTTTCATTTTCTTCGCTCCCCTCACATGTTACTGTAAGTATAAGAGCAAATCAGGAGCTAAGCATCGCAATTTCCGTAACAGGGACGAATAATACAGCGAAGCGGACAAATTGGACGGTTACAGATGAGAAAGTAATAAGACAAACTGCACGAGGTAACCAAACGCCGAAAAAAACAAATATTTAGATGATTGTTGGACAAAGATTGGAACCAAAATTCGCTCATCCTCGTTTTATGAAGCAGCCCTTTCCTCAGCATGATAGTGATTAATAAACTTGAAATACGGAAGCAGGATTCCTAATAACGAAACAACGGAAATAATCGAACCTATCCATAAATATAAAGGGCGAATTCCCCACGCATCGCTCAGAAAGCCACCAGCGATAACACCTAAAGGCATCACCCCTCTAATAATGAATAACCTTACAGAAAAAACCTTCCCCATTACATCGTGTGGTATCACTTTTTGGCATATTGTCGTATTATGAATACTAAAAATAGCCATAACCATCCCTCCTACTATTTCCGTTGCTATACCTAAGGCAATGCTCGTATTAAAAAACAAGGCGATAAATGTCAGTCCACCAATAAATAAGCTACCAAGCATGACGAGGCGACGGTTTTTCGATGTTATCTTGCCAACAAACATTGCACCTAATATGTAGCCAATGGGAAACCCAGCCATAAAATATCCGTACTCTGCATAACTTCCATTTAATTCCGCTGTGATATAAGGAAGTGTGGTAACCATCGTTACACCCACTCCAAACTGTACAACTGCCAAAAACACGCCCAACCATACTATGATTGGATTTGTAAAGAAATAAGCGACCCCTTCTAAAAACTCTTTTACCCAAGTCTTTCTCATTCCTTGATTCTTTCTAGCTTCTTGGATAAACAACAAGGTGAATCCGCTTCCAATCAATAAAACTGTTACGAAAGAAAGCGTTCGTGTTACTCCAATATACTCAATGACGAGTCCCCCTACTATCGGTGCCATGAAAGTCATAAGTCTAACTGTTCCATCTATGTAGGCATTCGCTTTCTCTAACTGCTCTTTCGTCACAATGGTAGGTAAAATTGCTTGATTTGCAGGCACATATAATGGAGTGATTAAACCAACCACTACCTGCACCATGTATACATGCCAAGGCAAAAGCGTCTCTGTCAGGATTGCAAAAAGCGGAACTAAAAAAATCATCCCTCTAATCCATTGCGAAAAGATCATCACCCATTTGCGACTCCAACGATCAATAAAAGGACCAATAAATAATTGAAGAAGCAGCGAAGGAATAAAGTATAATACCCACATACTACTTAATGCTAATGTCGAACCCGTTAATTGGTAGATTAAAACCGAATTACAAAAGGTGCCAAAAGCTCCCCCTAATTCAGATATACCATTTCCAAGCCATACAGAAACAAAAGACCGATTCCTTAAAACAGATGACTGCATGTCACTCCTCCCCTTATTTTTCTAAATATACTTCTAACTCCTTACATAGCAGCTGTATGGCGTCTTTTTTTAAACCATATTTTGCATGCAATATCTCTACTAGCTTTGCCGCTCTAAGAATTTTGAGGTGGTGGTGAATGGTAGATTTCCCAATATTTAATTGGTCTGTTAAGTCCTGTAATGTACGATTTTCTTCTGATAACAGCTTAACAATTCGAAGTCGCACCTCATCACCTAACGCTTTATGCTTCAGCACTAAGAAATTATTTGGCGTATATTTGTCATAAGGAGTAATACTTTCATTGGAAACCGGATAATAAAAAACTTTCGTTCTTTCTATATCTGCTTCAATATTCCATGGACGATAAATATATTGTGGAATTAATAAAACTTGATGCACACTTGGTTCAGGCGTGTATGTCACTCCACCAGTCGCCCACTGAACAAGTTCTTCTGGTGCTAATTTTTCTCTCATCTGCTTTTTAGCTTCATAATCATTTTTTAAAATGGTGCTTATCTCTGTCGCGTCTCGTTTTAAAACCTCTTTATACCAGCCACGCATTACGTGAATAAGATGCTCCTTTAAAAAGCTAATGTCGCACTTTGTCATGAATTCGATATAAGTCGGAAAGAAGGGGTTATCAGCCGTTGCTTGAACTAGCTTTTCTACGGAGCTCTTTTCTCCTTGAGCTGCTTTCTCTCTGTAGATTTGATAATCAATTCCGATAAACGGCAGGCATATGAAACGTAGTTCCGTTTCATCGATCGTATTAACATACGTGGTGAATTCGGATAAATCGGCAAACTTCCGTTGATGAAGTATTTGTAACAACGACTTCCATGTATTATTTTGCTCAACGAAATTGAGGTGGGCCAATAGTTCATCTGTTATAGAGTTTTTTATTTCATCCCAATATTTAAAGTGGACCCCATTGTCAAGACACAAATTTTAAATATTTAAGGTGGGGGAGCTATGGAGCTCCTTTAAGGGAAGGGGTATTAACATTTTTTTCATTATTATTCTCATTCATAGGAACTTGGTGGTCAAGGAGGGGCTTCACAACAAAGTTCCTATGGATGAGAGGGGGTATTCTTTTATGAATAATAAACAAACTCAGGTGTCTGGTAATTTAGCGATTGATGTAGTCGCTTTTGGTTATAGAATGCAAAATAGTTTCGAATTTCTTGTCTA
>NZ_JABXHF010000120.1:0-4724 GCF_013393565.1 Virgibacillus sp. | reverse complement strand
ATCCTGGAACGCCATCCCAAAGGGGGCTAAATGAGCATTCCAACGGTCTTCTGAGAAAGAATGGGCTACCAAAAGAAATGGACTTTAATCCTGTGTCACAAGAGTATATTTCTGAGGTTGCACTCCGTCGGAATAACATACCAAGGAAATCATTGAAATACAAAACACCAATGGAGTGTTTCATAGATTATGTCGGTCAGGATTTTGATAAAAGCATGTTGTCTCGCTTAATTTGACAAATCAAAGTTTGAAATATTTGCGCTGTATGAGCATCAATCATTCGGATAACGCCAGCTAATTTTGGAAAAGTGGGTGCATACACTAATTTATAATCACTTTCTTCATCTTGAAACCAACGTAACTCCATTTGTACATAGTCGGCGTATATTTGTTTTACAGTTTGCTTAGAAAGTTTCGGTGTCGTATTGACATGCTCGTATCGTTGTTTACTTAATGGTTGATGATTAAAGCTACAAATCCGACCTGAATATTTCCCAACATCAATAGAAATGATATCGTGTGAAATACGGACGTTGTTATACTGCCAGCGGAAATCAAAGCAATAAACATCTTCCATTTCCACCTCATCATCAATTCTAATCAATTGATTGTGTGCTTTAGGATAGAGGTGGAATAACAGTCGATACGCTATTTCTTCTGCTTGTTCTACACCAATAGATTTACTCATGACTTTTGGAGGCGTTTCTTCACTAGTTATTTGTAGCAAACGGTTTTGCTTATCAAAGCATAATTTCATAAGACAAGAATCTATTTCGTCCATATCAAAGTCTGTTTTTTTCTGAATGACATTTGGTAGAGCAGACCAAACCTCTATCCGTTTCTTCTTTGTTTGTTTTTTCTTCATTAGCTTATAATCCTTTAAGCCAATGATATCATGTAAATTAGTTTTAACTTTTTTTGGTTTATGGAGGGGAATTTGTTTTATAGCATCTTTTTGCACATAGGCTTTCTCCTCACCAGCTGGTATGTATATCGCGCGTTCAATTATGCTGTAAACGAGTCGAAATTTTCCATCATCCTTTATATAATATGTATCCATTGGAGCAATCAGTAATTCTGGTTCGATATGGTGCAAGTATTGCTTCTTTGCTGCTTCAGCAGAGATCATTACATCAGGATAATGTATGTTCGCATTTTTATCATGAAAAGAAATGACCGCGCTGATTTCACCGCTTTTAGTTAAAAATAATGTAACTCCTGTTTCAGGGAGGAATAAATGCAATTGATCATCCTGATAGGCGAAGTGAACTGTGTATGTATTTCCTATTTCAAAAAAAGAAGCTAGTTTGCAATCTTTATATATCTCAGGATAAAATGTTTTTACAAAATGACTTGCTTTGTCGATTAATTCATCGCGTTTTAATGTGAAATTTGATCGTTTTAAAACTTCATCTTCTACAGAAAAGTAAAACAGCCTTCCTTGATTATCTATGGAGAATACCGCTACGTTTTTTTTCGCAGTGTTTGAGAAAATATCATATTGCACGCCTGGAATAATTTCATCAGGTTGGTATGCTTTTCTCATGTTCATGTTTGTCGCTGGAATATACGATATCAAAGATTGGAATAGCTGATTTAAGGTCATGTACAAACTCTCCTCTACGGTTACAAGGTGCTGTCAGTTTTCTTACTTTAAAAATGGGAAGATGTGAGCGCTGAATAAGTCTAAGTGGGATAACAGCATCTAAATCTCCAATTTGATTAAAAGTCTTTACGTCAATCAATAATCCGTATGACATAAAAATCCCACTAATTGAAGTTATACTTTATGTATACAATTAAACAATATTTTCCAACTATAATCAATGATATAGATAACTCGACTTGTAACAACCATTGAAAACCATGGCTTAGTAAGTCTGTCTGCGAAATGCTATAGTGCGCTTCACAATAGATTAAACGAGCCGTTTGCTTATGCGAAGCAGACGGCTCGTTTAATGAACGCACTATTGAATTTTAGAAATGAATTTTCCAGCCTTTTTTCTGTTCGAATTCATTTCTTCTGTGGCTACTAAAAATACCCCCATGAGAAAAATAAACACAGCTCCCATAACTGTTCCAATACCAATTCCAGTAAGATAACTGTAATCGCTTACAAAGAAACCATAAAGGAAAATTGCGATACCGGTCCACAATATACTTGCTCCGACATATTTTGTTGCTTTTAACAGCTTTTCGTTTTTCATGTACCGTAACTCCTTTTAAAACGTAGTTAGACTGTATTAAAATGTAACAATGATTACGAGTTAATATCCAAATTTAAAGTATTTTCTTTATTATCAATCATGTTCACAAATTTGTCAAATTTAATTCCGAATTTGTGATACATATAGTTGACAATAAAAGGACTCATTCATACACTATAAACAAACAGTCAAACAACTATTTGATTATTAGGGGGATAAAATATGGGCGCTTCTAAAGAAAAACCAATCGACGTTTGCGAGACGTTTTGTTATGACGAGGATACGGTAAGCCGAATTCGTCCTAAAATAGATAAGATGGATGGGGTTGAACAAATATTTAAAGCGTTGGCTGATGCGACAAGATTAAAAATTGCTTATGCGCTAACACTAGAAAGAGAGTTATGTGTATGTGATATAGCTACGATTATTGGTGCAACGAAGGCAACTGCATCCCATCATTTACGTTTGTTAAAGAATATGGGACTGGCGAAACATCGAAAAGAAGGAAAGCTTGTTTTTTATTCTTTAGAGGATGAGCATGTGCATCAGCTCGTAACGATAGCTACAGTTCATGCAAAAGAAGGTGTTAATCGTGGAAGAGAATAAAAACGTTTATCGTCTGCAAGGGTTATCATGCGCAAATTGTGCAGCGAAATTTGAAAAAAATATTCGCGCCATTGAAACCGTTGACGACGTGCAAATAAATTTTGGTGCATCGAAAGTTACGGTGCAAGGCGAAGCTTCTGTGCAGCAGTTGGAAGCGGCTGGAGCTTTTGATGATATTAAAGTCTTTCCAGAAAGAGAACGATTAACGGAACATAAGCAATCGTTTTGGAAAAAGAAAAGTAATTTGACAACATTATTTTCCTTTTTATTTACTATGGTTGGATATGTGTTTTTCTTTCAAGTTGGCGAAAGTAATCTTGCTACAGTAAGTACATTTGCAGCTGCTATTCTAATTGGGGGTTGGAAGCTATTTCGTACAGGCTTTAAAAACTTAGCTAGATTTGAATTTGACATGAAAACGTTAATGACGATTGCAGTTATAGGTGCTGCCATTATTGGAGAGTGGGCAGAAGGAGCTGTCGTTGTCTTTCTATTTGCTGTAAGTGAAGCGCTAGAAGGATATTCCATGGAGAAGGCGCGGCAATCCATTCGTTCTTTAATAAATATTGCCCCAAATCGTGCGATGATTCGTAGGGGTGATGAGCTAATTAAAATGGATGTCGAGGATGTACAAGTCAATGATGTCATGGTGATTAAACCAGGAGAGAAAATTGCCATGGATGGCGAAGTTCTTAAAGGAGAATCCTCTATTAATCAAGCAACAATAACCGGTGAATCTATCCCTGTGTTTAAACAAACTGGTGATGAAGTATTTGCTGGTACTTTGAATGAAGAGGGTTCATTGGAAGTTCGTGTTACCAAATACGCGCAAGATACAACAATTGCTAAAATCATTCATTTAGTAGAGGAAGCACAGGCGGAAAAAGCCCCTTCCCAACAATTTGTTGATCGTTTTGCTAAATATTATACCCCAGTTATTATCGTTATTGCTATGTTAGTTGCTACGATTCCACCACTTCTGTTTAGTGCAACGTGGTCTGATTGGATCTATAACGGGCTAGCGGTATTGGTTGTAGGGTGTCCGTGTGCGTTAGTTATTTCTACACCTGTAGCTATTGTAACAGCAATTGGCAATGCTGCTCGACATGGCGTGTTGATTAAAGGTGGCATTCATTTAGAAGAAACAGGGAAAATAGATGTAGTTGCTTTTGATAAAACAGGCACTATAACCGAGGGGAAGCCTGTTGTTACAGAAATTATTTCCTTTGGAGACATGTCAGAATCAGATGTGTTAGCACATGCAGCGGCGATTGAAACATATTCGCAGCACCCGCTTGCTTCTTCTATATTACGCAAAGCACAAGCAGATAATGTAAATAACTTACATGCAGAAAATTTTCAGTCATTTACCGGAAAAGGCGCTCAGGCAACAGTGGATGGCTCTATCTACATGATTGGAAGTCCTTCCTTATTTCAAGGGAAAGCACCTCTTCCTAAAGAATTGCAAATGCAAGTTCGCACGTTACAAACACAAGGTAAAACGGTGATGCTATTTGGAACGGATAATCGTATTGAAGGCTTAATTGCTGTGGCGGACCAAGTTCGTAAAGGAAGTCTGTCTATCATTGAAAGGCTCCATCAATTAGGTAAACGAACAGTGATACTTACGGGGGATAATCAAGCAACAGGCTCTGCAGTTGGGCGTGAAGTAGGCATAATGGAGGCAAAGTCGGAGCTTTTGCCGCAAGATAAATTAATAGCAATTAAAGAATTAAAGCAGCAGTACGGCAAGGTTGCGATGGTTGGAGATGGGATCAATGATGCCCCCGCTTTAGCAGCAGCAGATGTTGGTGTCGCTATGGGAGGTGCTGGTACGGATACCGCCATGGAAACAGCTGATATTGCGTTAATGGCTGATGATTTAAGTAAAGTTCCATATACAATGGGGTT
>NZ_JABXHF010000119.1:0-4730 GCF_013393565.1 Virgibacillus sp. | reverse complement strand
AAGGGTTATCTCTGATTGTGCTTACCATCCCAATTGTTTATCCAATAATCTTGGAGCTAGGATTTAATGGTGTTTGGTTTGGAATTATAATGGTAATGGCAATTAATATTGGTTCTTTAACCCCTCCACTGGGAATTAGTATTTTTGTAATTAAAGGCGTCGCTCCTAATATACCTGTACAAACTATATTTAAGGGAGCTATACCAATGATAGTCGGCATGATTATTTGCATTTTGTTACTCATTATATTTCCTTCTTTTGTTACAATTTTGCCCAGTTTAATGAGATGAAACCTTTGCTTGTATTATAGGATTGTAAAAGGTTTATAGTATAAGAAATTCGCCATAAAGATTTGGTAATAAGTCTTTTTTTAAAGAGCTTTATCATAATAAGAGCTCTTTTTGATTTGAAAACAAACCATACTCATTGGTTTTATGACAGTGCTGCATTTTTACGAACAAGTGAAGGGAGAGAATACTACCATGTCGTTGCGCTTTTAAATTAGTGAATAACTACATAGAGGAGAATGAACAAAGGTTTTGTTATTTTATTCATCTACTATTTTGTACATGAACATTTGTTCAAGCAATAGAAGTTTTAATAATGATAGTCGGGTTGGTAAACTGTTATCATGCATAAGAATGTGATATTGTTAATGTAGATTTTAGCAGCACTGGAAGAATCTTTCCCGCTATAGGGAAATAAACATCTTTTCTTCCTATTAAGAACGTTTTTTCCTTCATAAAAACTTTGCTGTGAAACTGATTTTTTCTCTAAAAAATGCATAAACGTAAAGGGGCTTCTTGATGGATAAAGATGTAGTTGTGATTGTCTATCATGGATCTAAGGATGATGATAAGAATCAAGCGTTTTTAAACTTTGTTGATCATTTAAATTTACAGGCTTGGGATGATGGAAATGCGCGCTTTATTGGATGTTATATTGAGCAAGCAGAGCCTACTATAAATCAAATTATGCAACAACGGGATAGCTTATACGGACGTGTTTACATTTTTCCATTGCTTTTCTTAAGAGGGAAGCATTATAACAAGGATGTAAAAGGGGTTATTGAAGCATACGAACAAGAAATAAATAAAAATACAGTATTGCTCCCACCACTTTGTGAAGACGATTTATTTTTAACCTATGTGGTTGAGCGTTTATATTCGGTTTATAATCAACCAGTTATTATTGCGGCACATGGGTCAGCTCATGACACTCGTGCAAATGATGCACTTGAACAGTTGACGACTCTTTTGGAACAACAATATTCCCGACCATCCTCGTCTCTGTTCTTATTTGGCGAAGGGCAACATGTTTTAGAACAATTTTCTTTCCGTTATGAGTTGTTTTATATTTTGCCACTAACATTTGGAAAAGGGGCAGTTTACGAGCAGTTTAAAGACAGGGTGCTAGGCTATCCAAAAGCAAAGCTGTTGCCGCCTGTCTATTTTGATAAGTCGTTGCAGAATTATGTTTTGTTGAAGTTAAAAAGTTTAAGGGAGGATGTTGAAAAGTGAAATTGAAGATTCAAAGGAATCATGGGGGAGAACCATTAACTATTATTGAAGAAGGGAACCAAGTTCAAATTGTTTCAGAACAGGTAAATACCTATGAAATCATTGATCAATCCAATAATTTGTGTGAAGAGGCTGTTACTGTGTTAAATTATATTGGTGTTTATAATGAAAAAAGGCAGCGCTTTGAAGAACGTTTTTTGCATCGCCCTAGAATGATAGAAAACGAACAAGGCTTTATCGCAATTCGCGTTTTACGTCCTTTACAAGATGATATATATATTGTTCTAACACAATGGCAAACGGAGGAAGATTTCCGAAATTGGCAAGCATCTACTGCGTACCAGCATGCGCATAAAAATAGAAATACGCAAAAAGGAATTGACCAAGAGCAAGGCGTACTTAAAGGAAAACCATATCATTATTTGTATCAAGCAAGCCATAGATAAAGTCTGTCTTATACAAGATAATTTTGCAGGAAAGAGGAATCATTTGAATGAAGAAGCAACGACATGATAAATTGCATTTATTTGAAAAGGCATTAAATTATACAAGAGTCGGCTTAATTATAACTGATCCAAATATAGAAGATAATCCAATTATTTTTGTAAATAAAGGTTTTACTGAATTAACAGGATATGAAGAAAATGAAGTTATAGGTAAGAATTGTCGATTCTTGCAAGGTGAAGCTACGGAATCTTATAGTATGGATAGAATACGGACTGCAATTTGGACAAAGGAATCCATTTCGCTACAGCTATATAACTATAGAAAAGATGGGACTGGTTTTTGGAATGAGCTTTCGATTGATCCGATGTGGGTGGAAGAGGAGAAAAAATATTATTTCGTTGGCGTCCAAAAAGATGTTACAGAATTAAAAGAAAGTGAACGTCTATTACAAATGAGTTTGCAGGAGATCGATAAACTTTCCACGCCTATTGTACCCATTAGAGATGATGTCGCAGTCTTACCTCTTATCGGTAATATGAATGATCAGCGAATGGAAACGCTCATGTCTAATATATCTACGTATATGGAGCAGGCTAATGAGGGATATATCATTATTGATTTATCTGGACTATATGAAGTGGATACATATACTGTGTCACGTCTTCTAAAAGTTCATCAATTTATTTCATTAATGGGCAAAGAATTATTATTTGTTGGTTTTCGCCCAGATATGGCTCTGAAAACGGTGATTATTCAAGATACCTTTAAAGATATGAATACATTTAAAAATGTTAAAATGGCTTTAAATTACATAGATAAAATTAAGTAGATATTAATTATTCAATTGGGAAAATGCATCGGATTGAACAAGATGGTTATCAATTCGATTTAGGGCCAAGTATCGTTATGATGCCAGAGTTGTATCGAGAGATTTTCGAACTTACAGGGCGTAATCCGGATTAGATCCAATGTATACAGTAGAAGAGGAAATAACGCTTAGCGCAGAGAATTTTATGGCACTAAAATTCATGGAGCACATTTGCCCATTAGATAGATGTTTTCCTCTTTCCCTTTTTTATTTCCTTTGCAAATTCATAGAGGAATCTTGTGGGCGATAATTCAATTAAATAAAAAAATTGGAAGCGCCGTTATTTGTGTTTAAGACTAGATTATATTATGATATACTATGGTTAATTTTTTAGATTAATTGTGAAAATAGTCACTTAATGGATATTTCATCTAGTATGTAGTAAAGGAGCTAGGAGCTTATTATGAAAATAGGAATAGATAAAATAGGATTTTACACGCCGCATTTATATGTAGATATGAATGATTTGGCAAAAGCTAGGGACGTAGATCCAGCCAAATTCACCATTGGTATTGGTCAAGAAAAAATGGCTATCGCACCACTTACCCAGGATGCTGTTACGTTGGCTGCTAATGCTGCCTTGGAAATTATTGATGAATCAGATAGACAAGCTATTGACTTTGTAATATTTGGTACAGAAACAGGTGTAGATCATTCTAAAGCAGCAGGAGTATATGTTCACCATTTATTAGATCTCCAACCGCAAACAAGAACCGTGGAAGTAAAGCAGGCTTGTTTCGGAGCAACAGCTGGGATTCAAATGGCTAAAGCTCACATTGCTTTACATCCAAACAGCAAAGTTCTAGTATTGGCCTCAGATATTGCCAGATATGGACTACGAACTGGTGGAGAGGCGACACAAGGTGCAGGTGCAGTAGCCATAGTAATGAGTAAGAACCCTAAAATTATGGCAATAGAGGAGCCATCTGCCTATTTAACAGAAGATGTAATGGATTTTTGGCGACCTGTATACTCTGAATATGCTCAAGTAGATGGAAAATTATCAAATGAAATGTATTTGTCTTTTTTTGAGAAAATATGGGAAGCTTATCAACAAAAGACAGGCTTGGGAATTGGCGATTTTTCTGCCATTTGCTACCATCTCCCATATACGAAAATGGGTTTAAAAGCTCTAAGAATGATTTATGACCAAGGAACGGAAGCGGACAAAGAACGTCTGTTAGAAAACTTGGAACATAGTAAAATATACAATAAAAATGTTGGCAATATTTATACTGGCTCTTTGTATTTAAGCTTTCTGTCTTTAATTGAGCATCAAAATAATCTACGTGCTGGTGACAGGATTGGGTTGTTTAGTTATGGATCTGGAGCAGTAGGAGAATTTTTTGCGGGTATTTTACAACCTAGTTATCAAGAACATTTGCATGCAGAGCAACATCAGAAATTACTTTCTTCTAGAACAGAAGTAAGTGTAGAGGAGTACGAACGAATATTTGCAGCGACGTTGCCAAAAGATGGAACTGCTTATCAACTGAATGATCAAAATGATCCTGCAAAGATTAAACTTTCCGGGGTTAGTGAGCATAAACGCCATTATGTAAATAGCCTTGCAGTGAAAATGTAATAAAAGAGGTAAGGTAACTCAAATTGCCGACAGGGCCTTCCGTCATACCTTTGGGCTACTAAACACAATTCGTGTTTGGGTAAAAGAAAACCTCCAAGGGTTGAAGATTCCCTTATGTAAGCAAGCTGAACAATGATAAGAATTGTTCAGCTTTTATTTTCGCTATAAGAAGGATATGAAAAATGGTTCTATGTCAAATGTTGGGGTGGAGTGAGATGGAATCTCCCCTACCCAACATGACTTCCAATTTTTTTATACTTATGTAAAAGAAGTATTCTTGCCCTTGCCCTTAGGAAGTTCCTAAATCCAA
>NZ_JABXHF010000045.1:0-36655 GCF_013393565.1 Virgibacillus sp. | reverse complement strand
GCAGATTTGACGATAGATCTATTCCGTAAATACATACAGTGTCGCTGTTGCTAATAGTTTAATTGTATAATTTTTCCAAATGGACAGACCACCTTTGTTTAGCCTTTGTCTTTTTGGCAAAAAATCCCGCAAAGATGTTTGCTGAATTTTCAAACCATATTTATGCAATGCTAGTGGTTTATACTATAAGAAATACGACTGCATTCTTTTACGATAGTAAAAGGTGAGGTGCTTGTGTATAACGAAATAACCGAATAAGCCACGTCTGGCTCCATCTCCCAGCAAATAGGCGACTTCACGAATCACCCTAAGCTAAGTCATCATTGGTTTGTGCCTCACCATGATTCCTAAAACTTTAGTTGATTCGCTCCAGTCGCTACGTTGCTAACCGGGCGCTTGCGCCTTTGTTCCACTATAGGAAAGTATAAAAGTTTAAAGGTATATAGTATAAGAAAACTATGCCTTTCGCCATAAGACTTGGCGATAAGTCAGTTTTTCTAATTAATAGCGTCGGGCAAATAGCTTGCAGATTTCAATGATTGTTTTTGAGGCTTTCATCATATTATCTACCGAGACGTATTCGAATTTACCATGAAAATTTTCTCCACCAGTAAAAATGTTCGGTGTTGGCAGTCCCATGTAGGATAATTGCGAACCATCTGTACCACCACGAATCGGTTTTACGATTGGTTCGATATCTAAGCTTTTCATTGCATCATAAGCAATGTCGACAATTTCTTTCACCGGTTCAATTTTTTCGCGCATATTATAATACTGATCGCGCAATTCAAGGCTAACAGCTTCCGTTCCATATTTGGTCTGAAATTTCTCTGTGATTTTTTGCAATAAAACTTTTTTCTCTTGAAACTTCGCTTTATCAAAATCTCGGATAATGTAGATAAGTTCTGCATTTTCCACATCACCAGTAATATTGCTTAAGTGATAAAATCCTTCGTACCCTTCTGTATATTCCGGCGCTTCTTCGTTTGGAATTTCATTTATAAAGGTTGCTGCCATTTTCCCAGCGTTCACCATTTTATCTTTGGCTGTTCCTGGATGTACACTATTTCCTTTAAAGGTTACTCTTGCTTGAGCTGCGTTAAAGCTTTCGTATTGCAACTCTCCTAATGGACCACCATCGATAGTGTAGGCATATGTAGCATCGAAACGTTCCACATCGAATTTATGTGGTCCACGTCCAATCTCTTCATCGGGTGTGAAAGCAACGCGGATTTTCCCGTGCTTGATTTCTGGATGTGTGATGAGATAATGCATCGCAGTCATAATTTCAGCAATCCCCGCTTTGTTATCAGCGCCAAGTAAAGTTGTTCCATCTGTAGTGATTACTGTATGACCTTTGTATTGCGAAAGCTCTGGAAAATCGGTAGTCGATAATATAATATTTTCTTTCTTGTTCAATACAATATCTTTCCCGTCGTAATTCTCCGTGATTTGTGGTTGAACATTTTTTCCAGTGAAGTCTGTTGCTGTATCCACATGCGCTAAAAATCCAATGGTCGGTATATCTCCATCCGTGTTTGCTGGAAGTGTTGCCATCACATAGCCGAAGCCGTCAACGGCAACGTCTGTCATTCCCATTTCCTGAAGCTCTTGTACTAAAAGATTCGCTAAATCAAACTGTCCAGGTGTAGAAGGTGTAGCGTCATTGCTTGCGTCGGATTGCGTATCCATCTTTGCATACGTAATAAACCTTTCCATTATTTCTTTTTTCATGAAAGTCAACTCCTGTCAAAGTAAAAAGTATGTACTTCATCATGTAAACATGAATAGTATGCTTTCTATTATAACTTAATTACACTAATTTTCTAACTTAAATAGTTCGAGTCTCTAAGTTAGGGGTAGGCATAAGGAAGCTTATCGTATAAAATAAGGGTAACAAATACGGATTACGAATGGCTATAAAATTATTGGAGGGAAGAAAATGGGCTATCTTATTAGCGTAGACCGTTTAAAGAATCGGCTACATAATCATTTAAACAATACAGTAATTATCGATGTGCGTTTTCAATTAACGGACCCTGATGCAGGCAGAAAAGCATATTTACAAAATCACATTCCGGGCGCTGTTTTTATGGATATAGAAAAAGATTTGTCTGGAAAAAAAGGAAAACATGGTGGGAATCATCCGCTTCCTGATCTTACGATGCTTGCAGGAAAAGTAGGGAAATTAGGTATTGATCACGATACAACCGTTGTGATATACGATGCAGATAATGATATGTTTGCTGCTAGAGCATGGTGGTTATTCCATTATATGGGGCATGACAAAGTGTATGTTCTTGACGGGGGCTATAATGGCTGGGAAAAAACAGGCAATGAAACAACTACCGAAGTACCAACACTAACGCCAAAAGTATTTCACTTGCAATTAAGAGACAATCAAATTGCAAATATGGAAGAAGTAAAAGAAAAAGTAACTCAAAATAAAACTGTTTTAGTTGATTCACGCGCAAGAGAACGTTATTTAGGAGATTATGAACCGATGTATGCTCGAGCGGGTCACATTCCTGGTGCTAAAAACTATTTCTGGAAAGAAGTGTTGGATGAAAATGGCTCATGGAAAAAGAAGGAGGCACTAGAAAAGCAATTTGCTTCCCTTCAGAAAAACGAAGAAATCATTGTTTCCTGTGGTTCTGGTATATCGGCTTGCCCTAATATTTTAGCTTTAAAATCAATTGGCTATGAAAATGTGAAATTATACCCTGGTAGCTTCAGTGATTGGATTTCTTATGATGAAAATGAAGTCGCAATTGGTGAAGATGCATGACAAAACAAAGATGTCAATGGGTCACAGATGATCCTGTCTATATTACTTATCATGATCATGAATGGGGCGTCCCGCAGTATGACGCCCGAAAATTATTTGAAATGCTTTGCTTGGAAGGGGCACAAGCAGGATTAAGCTGGATTACAATATTAAAGCGTAGAGAAAATTATCGCCAAGCTTTTGATCATTTCGATCCGTTAAAAATAAGTAAATATAGCAATCAGAAAATAGAAGCGCTCCTCCAAGATAAAGGAATTATTCGTAACCGGAGAAAGATAAATGCTTTCATTAAGAATGCACAGTCCTTTTTGCAAGTAGAGCAGGAGTTGGGAGACTTCTCCTCCTATATATGGTCCTTTGTCGGCGGGGAACAAATTGTTAATCACTGGGAAACGCATGAACAAGTGCCCGCATATACGACAGAATCCGAACAAATGAGCAAAGATCTAAAACGACGCGGTTTTCAATTCGTTGGGCCAACCATTTGTTACGCTTTTATGCAAGCGACAGGCATGGTCAATGACCATACGAAAGACTGCTTTTTGTCTATAGCTCGCTGAACACGGGCAGGAGAATTCGGCCCGCGTCACGCGCACGTTAATTCGCTCATGCACGTCGAGAATTCGCTCCTCCCACGCGAAAAATCGCTCGCCCTACGCGAGAAAACGCTCATGTTCGAGGAGAAGTCGCCCGCCCTGCACAAGAAGCCGCTCGCTCTCTCCAGAAAAAATGGCTTACGCAGTCAAACGCATGTCGGGTCGCGTCCGTTTACTCCTCGAATGATATGACTAAGCGTATGTATTGACCACTGCCGACACAGCACGAAGGTATTTCTTCTCCAGATACATGCAACTATATAAATGGAAAATCGAACCTTAAATTGTAATTTTTTGTAGGTATAACGATTTGTTTTGCTCTACAACTTCAAAGCTTAAAGACATTCACTTGTTTATGAAGGTCTTTAGCTAATTCTGCTAACTCTTCAATATTATGAGAAACTTGCTCCATGGTACCGGTCGTCTCTTCTGTAGAAGCTGCAACTTGTTCTACTCCAGCTGCTGATTCCTGTGAAACAGAAGCTATTTCTTTGACGAGTTGCTCCATGTCTTTACTTGTTTCTGTATTCTCTTTTAGTTTCATGGAAATAGCTTGCATTTTTTCAATCATACCCGTTATCGCATTATTCATTTGTTGGAAGTTAGCTCCTGTATCTTCAATCTGTTGCTTTCCAGTTTTTACTTCATCATAACCTCGATTTAAAGAAGAAACGACGTCGCTTGTCTCGGATTGAATCCGCTGCACGATGGTAGTAATTTCACCTACAGATTGCGCAACTTGTTCTGAAAGCTTTCGAACTTCATCTGCTACTACGGCAAATCCTCTACCATGATCACCAGCTCTTGCAGCTTCAATGGCGGCATTTAACGAGAGCAAATTCGTCTGTTCTGCAATATCTCGTATGACTTTCACAAGTTTGGATATTTGACTTGACTGATTATCCAAGCCTTTTACTTGCGTTACTGCTTCTTCTACAATGGTGTCAATCTGGTTCATTTGCTGGACAGATTGTTGCATTAAGGTAGAACTTTCTGTCGTCCATTTTCGCACTTCGCTAGCATCTGTCATTACTTCGCTTCCTCTTTGTTCAGAAATGTGTACATTATCAACGAAGTGATTCATATTGTCAGATAGTTCACTTGCGCCTGTTGCTTGCATTTCTGTACCGCTAGCTAATTCTTCCATCGTTGTAGCGATTTGATGGTTACTTTCTTTCACTTCACTAGCTGATTTCGTTAATTGCTCACTTTGTGCAGATACAGAGGAAGAAACGCTTTGGACGCTCTGAATAATTGTTCGTATTCGATCTCGCATCCTATGTACAGCTTGAGCTAGTTGTCCAATTTCATCCTTCGATTTAGTCTCTTCCTGTTGTATATGCAAATTTCCATTTGCTATATCTTTTGTAGTGTGAACAATGCTTTGCAATCTGGAAGTAATGCCACGGCTAATCATAATCATTAGTGGTATACCGATAGCTAGCGATAATAGATTGGAGAATGCTAGTATGTATACACTCCTGTTTGAGCTGTTTTCTGTTTCAGCAATGGCTCTAGCTTGTTGTTGTTGCGTTTGATCGAGAAGATTATTGACAAGTGTCAGTGTGTCTTCTCGCAATCCTCCCGAATAGTGACGAATAGTGTTAGCGAATTGTTCTCTTCCTTCTTCGACAGAGGTTACCATCCGCTCCATAAATGCTTTATCGATGGACTCGTTTTTATCGACAATATCGTTAAGAATAGCTTTCTGACTTTTATCATCCATCGTTTTATTTAATTGTTGGGCAACTTGCTCGAATTCCTTTTGATAGGCTTCGAAATTAGTAAAATATTTATCATTCCCAGTAATTAAATAGTCGGCGGATTGTACATCTTTCGCCTGAATAATGATTGCTAATTGGGAAATTTGGTCTGTTTGTTCCTGTAGTTCATTCACTCTATGAATATCTTGTTGTCCTCCTTTTAACTGCACATATACAATGATAGAAGAAGTAAGCATTAAAGCAATTGTTAAAAAGAAAACTGATAAATATTTTTTATGAATGCGTAGATTTCCCCAAGCAAAAATGACTTTCTTTCTCCAGTTCTTTTGCTTTTTTTCCTTTGTATGGACTTTTTTGTTTTTCATAGAATCCCCCCCTGTTTTAGCATGATTCCTTTAGCCCCGTTGACTCATTTGATTCGTTACATTACTAAACGAATACCTCGCTCCTTTGTTCAAAGAATTAAGACTTATTGTCAAATTCTTAGTTTTGCTTCATATGATTAGTAACCTGTAAAAAGTCTTGGTGCAGTATGAATTACAAAATATAAGAAATTTCACGATGTTCTTTTGAAAAGATGAAAAGAATATTTCTATCATTATAAATAATGCTACCTTTTTTAAGATATCGACTAAATTCGAATAGAATTAAAGCTATTAGTGCAAATTTTTTTACAATAGGTTAGTAAAAAGGTTCAAGCTAAGCTGTGCGATTTGCATTAAAATGGCCCTTATAAATTATTGAAACAAAGTTAGTGGAGAACTTCTCGCTACTTAAATAACTAACAAACAATGCTACCATTTGCGTTAAAAAGCCATTCTCATGTAAAATGTCAAATTGTGTGCGTAATTAAAAGAATGTAGGTGATAGAATGCAAGTTTCTGCTTTTATAGCAAGCGAAAAAAGTAAGCAAGAATTAGAGGAAGAACTAAATACATTGGAAGTACAAGTCTTTCGTATGCAACAAAATGTAAAAGAAATTGCCAAACAAGCATATATTGTTAGTATTGATCAAACAAAAGAGGCTAACTGGGTCATCATCTATGCAATTCGAAAAGCAAATTCGATTCAAATGATGCTTCATGCATGCACAA
The DNA here is from genome assembly GCF_013393565.1 of Virgibacillus sp. NCBI lineage: Bacteria > Bacillati > Bacillota > Bacilli > Caryophanales > Bacillaceae > Virgibacillus > Virgibacillus sp. The sequence goes on along the minus strand of NZ_JABXHF010000045.1, from coordinate 30,453 downwards.
AGCCATTTCTCGGGAAATGGGATTCAGCTATTGAAGCTGAATATAAACTAGAAAATACCCTTCACATTACTGATATTAAAGGGGAAGAAAATAAAGGCTACGGTTCTGTATTAATGAACCATTTAAAAGAGCTTGCTTATGATGAAAATAAACATTATATTACTGGTGATATCGTTAAACGCGACTTTGATCATGTGGAACGGTTGAAACATTTTTACGCCAAGCACTATTTTGACGTAAGTATTAATCATAAAGAAGAAAATGGAAAAATTGTTTGGTCTCCTTGTTAGATCAGGCTTTTTTGCGTCGAATATGTTCAATACGAATGTTTTTAAAATCAACACCCTGTAATATTAAATGGAGAAAAGTATGAAGAAAGAGTAGGCGCATTGCCGAGAACACCTTACGGAAAAGCGTTAGAACTGACGTTGAATGCTTATCAAAATGGGACAGCTTAACAATATGACTAAGATGAAGGATGCTATACGGTTCGTTTACAAAATATATAAAATTATTAACTCCGATAAACTGCCTAAAAGAAGCCGTCATGAATGCGCTTTAACTTAATTCTTATAGCAGCAGTAATTCGCAAGGGCTGTAATTGGTCAGAGTTTACGAACAGGACAAACATGGATGGAATAGGCTATAGGAAGAGCAAATAAATGGAGAGATGATGTATGGGAGTATATGTGGTAAATCAAGGAGATACACTTTGGAAAATAGCGCAACGCTATGGATTAAATGTACAACAAATACGTACACTTAATCAATTACCAGATGCAGATAAGCTCGTCGTTGGACAAAGCTTGGTCATACCAGATCCAACAAAAGAATACGTTGTACAAACAGGGGATACATTAGCTCAGATTGCAAAGAATTACCATGTTGCATTAGCTGATCTGGCAGCTGTTAACAACCTTACAGAAACTTCTATTATATATGAGGGGCAATTGTTATCCTTGCCTTATTTTCTCTACCTTGTTGAGCCTGGCGACTCTATTTGGCAGCTTGCACACAGATTTGGTGTAACAACAGCAGAAATTTTGCAGGTGAATTACCTTGTTCAACCATCTATCATCTATCCAGGTACTATTATACGAATTCCTTTTCCAGCAAAGCCTAAAAAACAAGTATGTGCCTATACTATCCAATTAGACCAGCAAGGAAAGCAAGATATGTTAATGAATGGTCGATTGCTGACATATGTAAACCCATTTTCATATCAAGTAAATCCAGATGGAAGTTTAACTTCTTTACCTGATGAACGCATTTTAGAAGCGGCAAAGGAAATGAATGTAGCACCATTACTTGTATTAAGTAATATTAAAGCAGGGGAATTTGATTCAGATACAGCAGCAGCTATTTTACGAGATGTCCAGTTACAGGATAAAGTAATTACAAACGCGTTAACTATTATGAATGATAAGGGATATAGAGGCATAAATATTAATTTTGAATATGTATATCCGGAAGACCGAGATCGGTATACGGAATTTTTAAAACGAATGGTTCGTCGTTTGCATCCTCAAGGATATCTGGTAACAACAGCAGTGGCACCAAAAACGAGTAGTGACCAACAGGGATTACTATATGAAGCACATGATTATGAAGCACAAGGAAAAGTAGTCGATTTTATTAATTTGATGACGTATGAATGGGGATGGGCGGGAGGCAGGCCACTGGCCATTGCGCCTATTAATGAAGTTGAAAAAGTATTGGATTATGCAGTTACTGTCATACCAAAAGAAAAAATAATGATGGGAATCCCTTTATACGGAAGAGATTGGAAGATACCTTGGCAAGAAGGAACCCGTGCTAGAACAATTAACACACAGGAAGCTGTCGATTTAGCTTTCACTTATAAAGAAGCTATTCAATATGATGAAATTTATCAAGCGCCAAATTTTCGTTATACAGATGACAATGGGCAGAGGCATGAGGTTTGGTTTGAAGATGCTCGCAGCATAAAGGCGAAATACGAACGAATAGCTAATTACGATTTAAGAGGCGCTATGTTTTGGGTGTTAGGGATCCCGTTTGCCCAAAATTGGCCAGTCTTACAGAACCAATTCCAAGTAATGAAAATATAGGGGATTGACAAAGAAAGTACGGTCGGATAAACTTAAAACAATTATAACAGGGAGGTGAGGTAGATGAATCAAACTGGTGGTATAACGAAAATGAAAGCATATCTTGCTATTCGTTATGCAATTTTTTCCAATAATCTAAGCAACGGGATACGTGTGTCCATTGCGAATTCAAAATAATGGAAAAAATCAGTGAGAGACATCTACCTAACCGGACGGAAATAAGTGTGACGAGTGTGCACAATCGTACTTACTAAAGATGCTTATTTGTGGATTTATGAAACGGCGTAAGGAGAAAACTCTACTTACGTCTTTTTGCTATGAATTTTTTACACTATAGGAAAGTATAAGATTTTCTTGGTTTATAGTATAAGAAAAACAAGGCTTTCGCCATAAGAATTGGCGACAAGCCAAGTTTTTCTAAAGCATTCGTTCTCTATGAAGAATTGGTGATAAGCTACGTTTTTAATCAACTACATCAAGTTGTAATACCCCACTGTAAAAAATGAAATTAATCTAAGTGGGAGATGACAAGACTTATATTTCTTTCATCACAGGTTTATCATGTATATACTTCAACTAGAAGAAAGGATTGCGTTTTAAGGTGTATCGTATAAGAAAAACGTCAGAAAACCTGTTTCTAAACGGTATTCATGAGCAGTTCATTTATCGTTGCCTAAATGAACACGAAAACATCAGTGGATGGTGATTTGCATATGCACCACCTTACTGGCTTCTCATGCAAGGGGAATACGCTTAAAAAAATCACTTACTAATAAAATGAAATCTTGTTCCTAACGTATAGGTAGAGTTGTCTCTTCTAGAGCGGAGGAAGAGAAAAAATGATAACGGTAAGTATCCAACAAGTGACCCAAATAATAGGGGCCAATCAAATTTTTGAACAGATTACTGCAGAAGTGAAAGAAGGAGACAGAATTGGTTTAATTGGAAGAAATGGAACAGGGAAATCGACTTTATTGCAGTTACTTGCGAAAAAAACCGAACCTGCTAAAGGAAGAATAACTTGGAAGAAAAATAGTTCCGTTGGTTTGCTGTTGCAAAATCCTATCAAGGAACAGGAATCAATGGTTGAAATGCTACTAACGGAAGTGTTTACAGATTTAAACTTGCTAAAAGTTGAAATGGAACGTTTGGAAAGATTGATGGCAAAAGAAGCAAACGTAGAAAAATTAACGAAGCTGATTGAAAAGTATGGAGATATGCAAGAAAGCTTTCAAGAACGTGGTGGTTATGAAATCGACGCTCGTATTCGGAGGGTCATGAGCGGCTTGCAGATAGAAGAATTGGCAACAAAGTGTTGGAAACATTTGAGTGGTGGGGAACGGACAAAAGTTGGTTTAGCTCAATTACTGTTGCAAGCACCAGACTTACTGTTGTTAGATGAGCCTACCAATCATTTGGATATTCAAGCAATCGAATGGTTAACGGATTTTATTCGCAATTACACAGGAACGGTAATGATTGTTTCCCATGATCGCTATTTTTTAGATGACACTGTCACAAAGGTTTGGGAATTAGATCAAGGAGAATTAATTACCTTTGCCACGAATTATACGAATTATGTAAAAGAACGAGAGGAAAGGCTGTTACAGGAATTTCAGCAATATCAAGATCAGCAAAAGAAAATAAAGAAAATGAAAGAAACCATAAAACGATTGAAAGAATGGGCAAATCAAGCGAATCCACCAAATGATGGATTACATCGCAGGGCAAAGAGTATGCAAAAAGCCTTGGATAAAATGACGCGGTTAAAACGCCCCATATTGGAGCATAAACGTATGCAAATCGATTTTAAAATGCAAGATCGCAGCGGAAAAGATGTTATTCGGCTGGAAGGTGTTTCAAAAAGTGTGCAAGATAAAATGCTTTTTCAGCACGTGAATATGCATGTACGCTTTCAAGAGCGAGTGGCAATTATTGGTGAAAATGGTACGGGTAAATCAATGCTATTGCAAATAATATTAGGGAAGATAGCAGCAGATGCAGGAGAACGGCAATTAGGTAGTCGTTTGTCTATTGGCTATTTGTCGCAGCATATGCTAGAGATGGAAGGGAAACGCACGGTAATTGATGAATTCCGCGACCATGTTCCAATGGAGGAGGGAGAGGCGAGAAATATATTGGCTCAATTTCTTTTTTATGGCGCAAAGGTATTTCAAACGACGGAAAACTTAAGCGGAGGAGAAAAGACACGTTTGCGTCTTGCCCAATTAATGTATCAAAATCATAATATCCTAATTTTAGATGAACCGACAAATCATTTGGATATAGAGTCGAAAGAAATGTTAGAAGAAGCATTAGAACAGTTCGATGGTACGATTATTGCTGTATCCCATGACCGTTACTTTTTGGATCGACTTTTTCCAATCACATATGTATTAGAAAATAAGCAACTGGAAAGAATTGAAGGAAATTACAGCTATGCTCGAAAACGTTGGCTCCATAACGGAATTTAACGTACTTGCGAAAGAAACATTCCTCTCCAACCAACTGGAGGGGATAGTTTCGGTGAGGCGTTAAACGAAACATTTACCTGAGAAAATATATACTTCTAAGTGATATAAAGTTGAGTGGATAAAGAAGGCATAATGCGATAATGAAGTCAAATATCCCTTCCTTCGTAAAATAATCAAGATAAAGAGGAGCCACCATTCTTTTATTTAGGGGAACGAAAGCGAAATTCCCCTAAGAAACAATGCTCCCTCGATTTCTTTAAGCATCTTAGTGGTCGAAGTAATTCACTAAGTACTGTCCCTGAATTTCGTGTGAAAAAGTTTGTGTCATGCTAGCTTCTATTGCCCCTTTCAATTTAAAGTCGCCCATTAGTTAGGAATTTTTTGGTTGCAATTGTTAATTGTGATACTATAAAAGTATCGGAATAGAGAGGGGCTAATCAATGCATTACATTACCTTAAACAATGGTTTACGTATGCCACAACTTGGCTTTGGTGTATGGCAAGTGTCTGATGAAGAAGCAACAAAAGCAGTTGAAAAAGCAATCGAAGTGGGATATCGGTCCATCGACACAGCTAAAATTTATGACAATGAGCGTGGAGTTGGAAGAGCACTTGCTAATACCTCTGTGCCTAGAGAAGAATTGTTTATTACAACAAAGGTTTGGAATAGTGATCAAGGTTATGAAAACACGCTTCGTGCTTTTGAGGAAAGTCTTGATAAGCTTGGATTAGATTACGTAGATTTATACTTAATCCACTGGCCAACACCTGCATTTGATCAATATGTTGAAACTTATAAAGCATTGGAAAAATTGTATCAAGATGGTCGTGTGAAAGCGATCGGTGTTTGCAATTTTAACAAGGAACATTTACAACGGTTGTTGGATGAGTGTGAGGTTGTTCCAACGGTTAATCAAGTTGAATGTCATCCATACTTGCAGCAACAAGAGTTACAGCATTTTTGTGATCAACATCATATTTATGTCGAAGCTTGGAGTCCCCTTATGCAAGGTGGCGAAGTGCTGCAGAATGCAGAAATTACAAGGATTGCCCAAGCGCATCAAAAAACACCTGCTCAAATCGTGTTGCGTTGGCACTTGCAAGCGAACCATATTGTTATACCGAAATCGGTAACACCTTCACGAATAAAGGAAAACTTCGCTGTTTTTGATTTTGAACTGGGATCAGAGGAAATGGATGCCATTTCTAAATTGGACCGAGGCGAACGAAAAGGACCAAAGCCGAGCGAAATGAATAGTCGCTAAAACAAAAGCTGCCTGTTACGCTTAAAAGTAAAAGGCAGCTTTTTGTGTGCATCGTTACAGTTTCAGCTAGAAAGGTTTGGTGATAAGGAAGCCCGCCACGCTGTGCGTTTTGTATAAAAATCGCTTGTAATTCCGATAAAAAGTGCTGTAAGATTTGGCAGATGACAGCTGAACAAGTCTAAGTGACCTTAACCTCCGATTCGCAAGCTTTAGGTTTACCCTTGGGCTAGGAAGCAATTTGTGAGGGATAAAAGAAATCCATACGGATAAGAGTTTCACTTTACATGAGATAGTTACTATTTGAATGTGAAACAAACGGTTAAAAACACTTTACAAATGAAGTTAAAATCAGTTATAACATACTTAAGGTTCAACACGCGTTGTTCCATTTTGAAAGGAGTTGATGTTGATGTATGTATTCAATAAGAAAACAAACATAAACAAAATGGAGGAACGGTCGGAATAGATAGATATACACTTTGGCTTTCCTCCTTAACAACAGATGTTCAGTGGGAGAAAATTGTATTTTACGTAAAAGCTGTTTTCTTACACGATGGAACTTCCATTTTTGAAGGAGGAAAATAATTGAATATTAATTTAACCAAACTTGGTTGGAATGAGACTTTGTTTACAAAAACTGACCCAGCAATTATTGCCCGGGTAATAACGGTGCAGAGAAATAGTTACCGCATTTCTGATGGAGAGATGGAGTATTTGGCTCACGTTAGTGGTAAATTTTTGAATGCGGCAAATGGAGCAATTGATTTTCCTACTGTTGGTGATTGGGTAGCAGTAGAAAAGCTGAAGCTAGAGAAAAAGGCCGTTATTCAACATGTTTTGCCAAGAAAAAGCCAGCTTGTTCGACAAGCGGCTGGGGATAAAACAGAGGCGCAGCTAGTTGCAGCAAATTTAGATACGATATTTATCGTAAGTTCACTCAATGATGATCTCAATATACGCCGCATAGAACGATATATTGTAGCTGTTTACGAAAGTGGCGCTTCTCCAGTCATCGTGTTAACGAAAAAGGATGCGTACGAAGAAGAACAGTTACCAGCGTTAATTGCTCAGGTAGAGACAGTAGCAATTGGCGTACCGATTATCGTTGTGAGTAATATTACTGGAGAAGGGATTCAGGATTTAAATACCTACTTGAAACCTGCCGAAACTGTCGCTTTAGTAGGGTCCTCTGGTGTAGGGAAATCGACTTTAGTCAATGTTTTATCCGAGCGAAATGTACAGAAAACGAAAGATGTTCGTTTGGATGATAGCAAAGGGCGACACACCACAACTCATCGAGAATTGTTCGTGTTAGAAAGCGGCGCTTTGTTAATTGATACTCCAGGAATGCGAGAATTACAGCTTTGGGACGGAGAAGCAGCAGTAGATACTGCCTTTGAAGATGTAGAAGATTTTGCTAGTGCCTGTTTTTTTAGTGATTGTCAGCATGATACAGAGCCGGGATGTCGTGTTCAAGAAGCACTTGCTTCAGGCGAGCTCTCACAGGATCGTTTTGATAGTTATCAAAAATTGTTGCGAGAATTAGCATTTGAAAAAAGAAAGCAGGATCAAAAGGCACAGTTGGAAGAGAAAAACAAATGGAAACAGCGAGCAAAAAATATGAAAGCCACGTACAAACAACGTGGATACAAGTAGACAGAGATTTATGCTAAGGAGTATGCCAAAAGCTGTTTTAAGCTTTTGGCATCGTTCGATTTTATCTCGAATATAAGGTGCTGTAAGATTCTCTTCTCAAGAATTGGAGATGCGAGTTGATCAAGTCTTAGTGGGGGATAACAGCATCTAAATCCCCCAATTCGTACAGAGGCCTCTAGGTCATACCCTTGAGGTACTAACAATCAGTGGGGGATGAGAGAAAACCCCTATTGATTGAAGTCCCAAGATCGTTAAAAAACACGTGACACGGTCTTTTCATAACAGTTAAAAAAAGCAGGTGCTTCTTTCGTTGAAATGCCATGATACATAACTTCTTTTATCGACTGATAATACCATTTCTGCTTATCAAAAGGCGCATTGAAGTGATCCCATACAACCTCTCCAAAGGATTGCAAATCTGCCTCGATACTTAATAAATTGTCTAATTTATCCGCTATAATTAACTGCTTTACTTCCATATTTGATGTTTTTAATGTGTAAATCGTTTGCTGTTTTCGCTTTTCCCAAGGCAGGGTTTTATTTTCGGTATTTGCACAGACAAGAGAAGTAATGTGTTTACCAAATTGGATGGCGATTTCTTGTATGGTTGTAGCTGTGTCTTCTACAACATCATGTAAATAACCTGCACAGATAACTTCCTCACTGCAACCAGCTTCTTCAAGTATATTCGCAACACGAATAGGATGCGTGATGTAAGGTGCCTTGGAACCTTTTCTCCATTGTCCTTCATGTGCTTTAGTAGCAAATTCTTTTGCTTTATCTTTCATCATTTTAACGAATTCCTTTCGCTTTTACGCTTGTTATGAAATGTACTTGTGCTTGTTTTATGAAACGATAAATTAAAAATGCTACCGTTTAAAACATGTCTAATCTTCAAAAACGGTGCAAAAAATGACGAATTGCATTTCTGAGAGGTTGCTACCTAGAAAATTTTAATCCATATTACTGCCTTTTGGAACAGAAAATGAATTCAGTTCGACTATTTCACAGTTTAGCAAATTCATCTCGTCTTTTAACATCTTATATATTATACAAGGAATTCAACCTTATGGCTTTATACCATGCGTAAGTTTTAAAAAATCGTCACAGTAAGATTTGAATCTAAGTTATGTTATCATAGAATGCAAGGTCGTAAAATTGGAGGTTTTTTAACATGGAAGAGGGAATAAATCGTAGAAAAACCGAACATATTCAGCTATGCTTAACAGAGCATGTAGAAGGTGTGAATAAATCGACGGGGTTAGAAGGTATTTCATTTATACATAATGCGCTTCCTGAGATTAATTTTGATGATATACAAATCAACACAACCTTTTTAAATAAATCGTTACAAGCGCCATTTTTGGTAAGTTCGATGACTGGTGGTTCGGAGCTTGCTACTAAGATCAATCAAAACTTAGCGTTAGCTGCTGAAGAAAAGGGATGGGCTGTTGCCCTTGGTTCAACACGAGCTTTACTAGAAAGTGATGCCCACCAAGCTTCATTCTTAATACGCCAGCAAGCTCCGACAGTACCTTTAATTGCTAATTTAGGTGCTGTGCAATTGAATTATGGTTACGGCGCTGAAGAAGCCCAGCGTATTGTAGATATGACGGAAGCTGATTCACTTGTTCTCCATTTTAATAGTTTGCAAGAAGCTGTACAAGATGGTGGTGACTTAAATTTTGCTGATTTATTGCCTAAAGTAGAAGAAATTTGCAGTAAATTAACCGTGCCAGTTGGTGCGAAGGAAGTTGGCTTTGGCATTGATGGCTTCGTGGCTGAACAGTTGTACAATGCTGGAATAGCGTATATTGATGTAGCAGGAGCTGGTGGGACATCATGGAGCCAAGTTGAAAAGCTCCGTTCGCAAGATCCACTTCGCAAGGCGGCAGCTGAAGCTTTTAATAACTGGGGTCTGCCAACAAAAGATTGTATCGTGTCAGTAAGAAATAAGCTTCCAAAAGCTCCTCTTGTAGCAAGCGGAGGAATGAAAACGGGTGTCGATGCTGCAAAAGCCATAACTATTGGCGCAGATGTGATCGGTTTTGCACGTCAATTATTGCAGGCAGCAACCGAATCAGCCGATGCAGTCATAACAACGATGGAACAAATAGAATTGGAATTAAAAATGGCTATGTTTGGAATTGGTGTAACTTCATTAGAAGCATTGCAACAAACAAGGCGCGTATCGATTATGGGGAATTCTCTGCTAGATGAAAGCTAGTTGCTCAGCAACTAGCTTTTTTTGTCTATAGTTGATTTATAGTATAAGCGAAACGAAGGCATCTCACTGCTAAAAAACGTATTATTCTACAAGAAAATGTAAAATCGCTTTAATTTACATTAATTTCGCTTGAATTTACACGAAAGTCGCTGAAGTTCACAAGTAAGTTGGTCGAAGTTCACAACAAAGTCGCTGAAGTTCACAATTGTAACGCATATCTCATGGCTGCTAAGCAAAAATGTAGCCGATATCCTTACTGTAGGAAAGCACAAAGTTTTAAGGTTGATCGTATGAGCCAGACGAAGGCTTTCTTATGGAGATTTGCTGGTACATTCAAGCTTTTACTATAAGACTTGGCGACAAGCCAAATTTTTCTAAGAAGATAAGAAAGCATAAAATTTGATGCTATGACGTAACCAAACAACCGAACGGGCTCCGTCCGGCTTCAGCGCCCAGCAACTAGGCGACTTCACGAAATCGCCCTAAGCTAAGTCATCATCGGTTCGTTCCTCACCGTGATTCCTAAAACTTTCGTTGATTCGTTCCACTCGCTACGTTGCTAAACGGGCGCTTGCGCCTTTGTTCAAGATCGTTCGCTGTTAATTGGAAGAAGCTACCTTATAAAGTGCAAGCTATCTTTAGCTTTAAGAACCGATTATTAAAATAATTAGTGACTTGTAATCCATATCAGATGATGTGGTTATTTTTTTTCGTGTTGTAAATACTACGACTAATTATTTAAGCGAGGAGGCAGGTTAGCATGGAGCAAAATTTTCATCAACGTGAACATGACAAATTTATTCCGATGACCTCCATTACAAGTGGAGGCGGTGTACAGGTGAAAGCCGATATATACTATTATACGGACCAAATGGTAAATATTGGTTTTGTAGGTCATCCTGAAAAAGGGGAATGGGTGCTTATCGATGCTGGATTACCTCATGCAGCTTCAGAAATTAAATCGGTTGTTGTAGACCGATTTGGAAAAGGTAGTAAGCCAGCTGCAATTCTGTTGACGCATGCTCATTTTGATCATGTAGGGGGATTAGCTGCGTTATTGGAAGAGTGGGATGTCCCTATTTATGCACATTCTAAAGAACTCCCTTACTTACGTGGTGAAAAAAGCTACCCAAAACCGGACACTAGCGTAGAAGGTGGTCTACTAGCGAAAATGGCTAACCTATATCCGAATGAGCCGATTGATCTAGGGAATGCTGTGCAAGCCCTTCCTGAAGACAATCAAGTTCCTCATTTAGAAAATTGGAAATGGGTACATACGCCAGGACATACACCTGGTCATGTATCTTTTTATCGGGAGAATGATCGGCTATTGTTTTCAGGGGATGCGTTCATTACTGTAAGACAGGATTCATTTTATCGTGTGCTGATGCAAACAGCGGAAGTGAATGGTCCACCTAGATACTATACAACCGACTGGAAAGCAGCATTTGAATCTGTACAAAAATTAGCAGAACTAAATCCTAAAATAGTGGTACCAGGCCATGGTGTGAGTATGAAAGGTAAAAAGTTAAAAAACGGATTGGACAGGCTTGTTGAACAATTTACAGATTTAGCTATTCCTGATTATGGAAAGTATGTAGATAAAGAAAATAACTTATATCAATAACGTGTCGAGTAAATTCCTTTGTTCACTATAGGAAGAATGAAGAGGTGCGATTATAGCAGTAATAGCACCCTTTTTTTACAATATTGTAAAAAAAGGGTGCAAGCTATAGTTTTCCTACAGAAAATTAGAAAAGCCATTTTATCAAGAAGGAAAGGATAAGCTTATTAAGTGCTCCCTGCTACATGTAAAATCTATTCCTATATTGTCTTATATCGTATTGATATGTAACAACAAATTGAGATTCTAAAACACCAGCTTCTATAAATTTGACGAAAAGCCGAGTTTATAGAGAGGTAATTAGTTGTAGCTTTTATTAAATGCTCTAAACATATTGTGGTTTATGTCGTTATGCTTCTTGGATAAGCAGGATTGTTCATGCAATGTGAATAGCTATGCTACAATGAATTGAAAGTGAGGTGTATGTATGAAGATTGAGATATGGTCTGATTTCGTTTGCCCTTTTTGTTATATTGGAAAGAGAAAATTGGAGCAATCCTTAGAAACATTTGCATATCGTAATGATATTGTTGTTGAGTTTAAAAGTTATCAATTAGACCCTAACGCAGAAGAAAAACCAAATCAAAGTATGTATGAATATCTCTCAAATACAAAAGGGATTCCCATAGAACAAATAAAGCAAATGAGTAAACAGATAGAAAAGCAAGCAGCAGATGTAGGGCTGACATATCATTTTGATACCATGCAGCATACAAACACGTTTACGGCTCACCGCTTAGTGAAGTATGCAGCACGTCTGGGCAAAGGTAATGACATGGCTGAAGCGTTGATGCATGCTTTTTTCACTGATTCTCAATTAATCAGTGATCATGAAACATTACAGACCCTTGCTAGTAAAGTGGGTTTAAATAAAAGAAATGTTGCTGAGGTTATTTGCACGAATAGGTATGCTAGAGATGTAAAAGACGACCAACATCAAGCGAGAGAAATGGGCGTTCAAGGGGTCCCGTTTTTTGTTTTTAATGAAAAATATGCGCTGTCTGGTGCGCAACCAAAAAGGGTTTTTGCACAGGTTTTGGAACAAGTTTGGCAAGAAGTGAAAATGGAAAACAGACTTCAATCACTAAACCCTAAAGGGTCGAAAACAATGTACTGTACAGATGAGGGTTGTTGTGAAATGGAAGAAGAATAAAATAAAATTGTATTGGAAGCAGGTATTCTATTTAATGTAGGAACCTGCTTTTTTAGATATAGGAAGTTGCTTAACTTACTACGAAGTAACTCTTTCATAAATACTTCTCCGACAACCAACAAACTGCTTAGTCTCCTTCTAAATATTCCTTCTTTCTTCAATCTTTTCTTCCTTTCATCCTGTGAGTCCGTGAGCAAGCGATGTTTGGCATTTTTTCATTGACGTAATGAGGAAATCTGTTATACTATTAGTTGAATTTAATTGATAATGAATATCATTATTGATTAGAACGAATCAAAGATAATAATGATTCTAAACAAAATGGGGAAGTGGAAAGTGAAGGGCAGTCTATGAAAATACGATATCTAACAATCATATTAATTATACTTTCCTTTGTATCTATCTTTGTTGGTGTATCAAACGTTTCTCCGCTAGATATATTTCAGCTAACGGAGGAGCAGGCAAAAGTATTAATGGTTTCAAGAGTTCCGAGACTTTTAAGTATTTTAATTGCTGGTATGAGCATGAGTATTTGTGGCTTAATTATGCAACAATTAAGCAGAAATAAATTTGTATCGCCAACAACGGCAGGAACATTGGATTCCGCCAGACTTGGAATATTAGTATCCATGGTGTTATTTACCTCTGCGAATCCATTTGAAAAGATGCTTGTTTCGTTTGCTTTTGCTCTGTTAGGTACGTTTGCATTTATGAAGATACTGGAAAAAGTGAAATTTAAAGATGCGATATTCATCCCATTAGTTGGTTTAATGTTTGGAAATATTGTTAGTTCCATGTCTACCTTTATTGCTTATCGTTATGATTTAATTCAAAACATCTCGTCATGGATGCAAGGAGATTTTTCCATGATCATGACAGGGAATTACGAGCTCATGTTTGTCAGCATTCCGATATTGATGATTGCTTTCTTTTATGCAAATAAATTCACGATTGCTGGTATGGGTGAAGATTTTTCCAAAAACCTTGGATTAAACTATCGGCAAGTCGTTACTTTGGGACTGATTATCGTAGCACTTGTAACCGCATCCGTTGTATTGGCAGTAGGAATGATTCCATTTTTAGGATTAATTATTCCTAATATCGTGACTATCTACCAAGGGGATCATTTGAAAAAAAGTTTGCTACATACCGCATTGTTAGGTGCTATTTTCGTTCTTATTTGTGATATTATCGGCAGAATTATTATATATCCATATGAAATACCGATTAGTTTAACGGTAGGGGTCATCGGTAGCGGATTATTTATTTATCTGCTCTTTAGGAGAAAAAAATATGGGATATAAACAGAAGACAATTATTCTAACTCTCATCGCTATATCATTAACATTGCTTTATGTTTTTTATGACCTTACTGGAAATATTGGATACATTCTACCGAGACGTATCATCAAAGTTGTGGCGATTCTTTTAACAGGTGCAGCAATCGGATTTGCGACAACGATTTTTATGACAATAACGAATAATCGTATTTTAACGCCAAGTGTATTAGGACTGGATTCCCTTTACCTCTTGATCCAAACAGCTATTATCTTTGTAGTAGGGGCTAATTCGTTAGTTATGATGAATAGCCATGTGAATTACCTCGTTTCCATTGGAGGAATGGTCGTATTTTCATTACTCCTATATCGATTGTTATTTACAAGCGAGCAAAACAATATTTATTTTCTATTGCTTGTAGGAATGATATTAGGAACTTTTTTCAGCAGTATTACTTCATTTATGCAAGTGTTAATTGATCCGAATGAGTTCATGGTAGCTCAAGATCGAATGTTTGCCAGCATAAACAACGTAAACACAGACCTTGTCTATATATCTGTCGTTTTATTTGTACTCCTTCTTGTTTACATGATGCGCTATTACAAATACTTAGATGTATTGGGACTAGGAAAAGATAATGCGGTTAACTTAGGGGTTCCATACGGAAAAGTCGTCAAGCATTTACTCGTTATTGTTGCTGTATTTATTTCGATGGCTACAGCTTTAGTAGGACCAATGACGTTTTTGGGGTTATTAGTTGTTAATTTAGCTTATGAATTTTTAAAGACATTCCGTCATTTTTATATTTTAATTGGCTCCATGCTCATAAGTATTATTGCATTAATTGGCGGACAGTTTATTGTAGAAGAAGTATTTACCTTTGAAACGACGATTAGTGTCATTATAAACTTTATCGGTGGTATTTACTTTATTTATCTTTTGTTAAAGGAGAATAAATCATGGTAGATATTAAAAATGTATTTAAGTCATTTAACCAGAAGAAAGTGATTGAAGATGTATCTCTGACGATTGAAAAAGGGAAAATTACTTCCTTCATTGGCCCAAATGGTGCAGGGAAGAGTACGTTGGTTTCTATGGTTAGTCGCCTTATTGCAAAAGATAATGGGGATATCTCGATTGACGGAATAGACATTATGAAAACGAAGAGTAATGAGCTCGCTAAAAAAATATCGATCTTAAAACAATCCAACTCCATTAATTTAAAATTAACGGTACGTGAGCTCGTATCTTTTGGACGCTTCCCCTATTCTCAAGGTAAATTAAATGATTACGATTGGGAAAAAGTTGACGAGGCGATTGATTATATGGAACTGCGTGATATGCAAGATAAGTTTCTAGATCAACTTAGTGGTGGGCAAAGACAACGAGCACACATCGCCATGGTCATTGCGCAGGATACAGAATATATTTTGCTAGATGAGCCGTTAAATAATTTAGATATGCGCCATTCTGTGCAAATTATGAAAACGTTGCGGAATTTAGTGGATGAGCTTGGCAAAACCGTTTTGATTGTTATTCATGATATTAATTTTGCTTCTTGTTATTCGGATAATATTGTCGCGTTAAAGGATGGGAAAGTCGTTAAGCAAGGAAGAGCATGCGATGTCATTGATAAATGTGTATTAAAAGATATTTATGACATGGATATTGATATTAAGGATATAGATAATAAACGAATTTGTGTTTACTTTTAATGGGGGAATGTTAGTTTGAAAAACAAAATAAAAATCCCACACCATGACTGACCACCAAGCCAAGTCATGATGAAGGATAGCGTATACATCTATTTTAACGAATGGATGTCGAAAGGTAAATGAATTTGCCTTATCTTGTCTGTAGGAAAATAGGAAACGGTTGGGTTGATCGTACATATAACGCATTGTGTGAAATCCGAGTTTTCCTGAAGCGTTTATAAGTATGATTAGAAATATTCTATGAACAATACTTAAGCAAAATAACAAAGAAAGAGGAGATTATATATGTTGAAAAAAACCGTATGGCTTATATTTGCAAGTTTGCTCGTGTTAACTTTAGCGGCTTGTGGTTCAAATAGTGAAGAAAAAGATAGTAGTAATAGCGAAGGTTCCGATGCGAAAGAGTCGGAAACAATGGAGATTAAACAAGAGCTTGGTGATACAGAAGTTCCAAAAAATCCCGAAAATGTTGTGGTGTTCGACTATGGTGTGCTTGATTCATTGGATACATTAGGGATTGATGTTGCAGGTGTAGCTAAAGGTGGTTTAATCCCATCTTATTTAGACAAATTTGAAAGTGATGACTATGAAAATATTGGCGGCTTGAAAGAGCCGGATTTTGAAAAAATTGCTGAGATTAATCCAGATGTTATTTTCATATCGGGTCGACAGTCCCCTGTTTATGATCAATTAGCTGAAATTGCTCCGACTGTTTATTTAGGTGTAGATCCAGCTAACTATATGGAGTCTTTCAAAGCAAATATGAACACGCTAGGTGAGATTTTTGATAAGCAAGCAGAAGTAGAAGAAGAGCTTGCTGCTATTGATGCATCTATTGAAGAAGTGAAAGCGAAAGCGGAAGAAATGGATCAAAAAGCGCTTATAACACTAGCTAATGATGATAAAATCAGTGCATATGGTCCTAGCTCTCGTTTTGGATTAATCCATGATGTTTTTGGTGTTCCTCCAGTAGATGAAAACATTGAAGCGTCTTCACATGGTATGAATGTTTCCTTTGAATACGTCATGGAGCAAAACCCTGATTTACTGTACGTTATCGATCGTAGTGCAGCGATTGGCGAAGAACCAGCTGCTAAAAACTTGGTCGAAAATGAATTAGTAAAAGGAACGAAAGCATATAAAAATGACAACATTGCGTACTTAGATCCAGAATTCTGGTATCTGTCCGGTGGTGGACTCGTCTCTGTCCAAGAAATGATTAAAGAAGTAGAAGCAAGCTTAGAATAAAGAATTTGTACAAACAAGCTGAACAGTGATTGTTCGGCTTGTTTGCTATATAGGAAAGCCTATTTTTTTATTAGAACCTATTGAGTACAGGGTTAATTGTATTTATTTCATTCAAAACGTCCGCATTTTCTATTCCATTTATAATAGCATCCTTCGTTGCTTATTTATCTTTTATTTGATTTATAGTGCAACTCGACATTCAGCCAAAAGCGCATTGTAGACCGATATCTTTATATAATTATAATGAGAAAAAGAAACACTTAAAAGTCGAACATCTACCTCTAAGTCTTATGTCTGTTTTATAGTTTACATATATTCTATTCATTTGTCCTATCTATTTGAACTGTATATCGAATGTAGTGTAGAATGAATCATAGTAACAGATACCAAGTTGTGGCACAATAATGGGATAAACCGTTTATTTGTTGTTCAACTGTAAAGATAGGCGTTAAAACTAGACATAGTAGCTTTTCAAGGTCATGATGCAAAAGGAGCTACTTGCAAAGTTTGGACAAAATATGTTTGAATGAAAGGACATTCATAATGAGAAAGAGGGATGGATCGAATGAAAAAGTGGATTATATTTGCACTTACGATAACGCTAGCATTCGTACTAGCTGCCTGCGGAGGAGATAATGAAGAAGATAAAACCGCAGAACAAGATGAGCAACAAGAAGAAGGCAATACAGAAGATGGCGGAGAAAAGCCAGAGCCTGTTGAAATAACAGATGAGGAAAAAGTTGATGATGGAGAAACAGTTGTTTCTGTAAATGGCGAAGAAATTAAAGGTGATCGTTATAACCCAGCTTACTTACAGTTAAAAACAATGAATACGCAATTCAATCAAGATGTTAATGAAGATCAATTAAAAAAACAAACGTTAGATATGCTTATAAACCAGCAATTGATTAATCAAGATGCTGCTGATAAAGGCATCGAAGTATCTAAAGATGACGTGCAGAAAGAGTTTGATACGATTAAAAAAGAAGGCAAAGATCGTTTAAATACTGCACTAGAGCAGTTCCAGCTTAATGAAGAACAGTTTAAAAACATGCTAAGAGATAATCTAATTACTTCTCAATATTTAAATGCTGAATTTGACATCGAAGTAACAGATAAAGAAGTGGAAGATTATTATAAACAAATGAAAGAACAAAATGAAGAAATAGGTAAGTTGGAAGATGTAAAAGATCGAATCAAACAAACCTTGAAGGATGAAAAAACGAACGAACAATTGCAAAAGCGAGTGGAAAAATTAAAAGAAGATGCTGATGTGGAGACAATGATATAGTTTTAATAAGCATTTCTTTACATTATATCAAACCATTTTGGTTAAACGATGCGGTTATGATCTTCGCATTGTGATATACCGTGTTACAAAATCCTCCTTCAAGCATTGGAAGATGCAAACTGGACAGGTCTAAGCGGGGGATAGCAGCACTTAAATTTCCGTTTTGTTTGAGATTTTTAGATCATCCCCTTTGTCTCCTAACAATCAGTGGGTGGAAAGAACCCCACACTTATCGAATATGTTGTATGGGTAACCAGTCTGTTGGCGGTTACCCATTTTTAGGTGCGAAAACGAATTCGAAACAGAAGTAAAAGCATTTACGTATTCTGCATAATTTCATCCAACACCAACAAAAACTGTTGCATCATCTCGTCTGTACCAATGGTAATTCGCATATAATTTTCTATGCCAGATTTACGAAAATGGCGTATGAGAATTTTTTTCGCCTTTAAACGCTCATAAAATTGTTCTCCATTATAATCAGGATGTTGAACAAATAGAAAATTAGTTGCGCTTGGGAGCACATGGAAATCGCGCTTTTCCATCTGTTCTTGCGTCCACTTCCGAGTTTGAATAATCTTACGAGTCGTTTCTTTCAAGTAAGCAGCATCTTCCATAGCTGCTTTTGCACCGACTATAGCAAGCCTGTCTATCGTATAAGAATTAAAGGAGTCTTTTATACGGGTTAACGCTCCAATTAAATTTGGATGTCCAATTGCGTAGCCAACACGTAATCCAGCTAAAGAACGTGACTTTGAAAAAGTTTTTACAATTAACAGCTGCTCATACTTATGCGTTAGTGCTATGGCAGATTCTGGTGCAAAATCAATGTAAGCTTCATCAATAATAACGACATTATCTGGATTATGTTGAATGATTTCTTCTAATTTTTCTAAGCTAGTAAATATGCTTGTCGGCGCATTTGGATTGGGTAGAATAACTCCGCCTTTTGTATGAAAAAAAGCTTTCTCATCTAATGTGAAATTATTCGTTAATGGCACTTCTTCATACGGAATTTGAAAAAGATTGGCGTAGACAGGGTAAAAGCTATATGTAATTGCTGGAAATCGTATCGTTCGAGTTGGTGAAAATAGCCCCATAAATGCGAACGCTAGTACTTCATCGGAGCCATTTCCAACAAAAACAGATTCCTTTTCTGTCCCCTCCTGTTTAGCAATGCTCTGTCTTAAACTGTCAACAGTCGGTGACGGGTAAAGATGTAATGCTTGGTTCATCTCTTGTTTGATTGCTTCCTGTACATTTGGCGACGGAGGATAGGGATTTTCATTTGTATTTAGTTTAATAATAGCTGGATCATTTAATTGTTCACCCGGAACATATGGGGTTGATCGTTTAGCTACTTCACTCCAATATTTCATTTCTTTCCATCCCCTTTTTGTAAATGCCTTTTTAACAATTCACGCTTAATATCTGTAACAGATACATCCAGTAGTTCCATTAACACAAGCGTATGATAGGTTAAATCAGCAATCTCCCATGTTACTTCAGATTTATCGTTATTTTTCGCGCCGATAATGACCTCACTTGTTTCTTCGCCCACTTTCTTTAAAATTTTATCCATGCCTTCTGCAAATAAGTATGTCGTGTATGCACCTGGTAAAGGATTTTCTTTACGAGTTTTAATTTTTTCTGTTAATTGTTTCGTCATGATAAATGAGGCAGGTTGGTCTTGGAAAACATCCTTATGAAAGCAGGTTTCTTCTCCTGTATGGCAAGCAGGGCCCTGCGGCTTCACTTGCAGCAGAATAGCATCTTGATCACAATCGATAGACATGGAGTGTACCACCTGTTTATTTCCAGATGTCGCTCCTTTATGCCATAGTTCCTGACGCTTTCGGCTATAGAACCATGCTTCTTTTGTCGCTATTGTTTTCTTAAGCGCTTCTTCATTCATATACGCTAGCGTTAAAACCTGACCTGTATCTGCATCTTGTACAATGGCAGGAGCGAGTCCGTTATCATCAAACGTTATTTGCTTCATCATCATCTCTCCTTATATAGTGATTTCTGTATTGCTTTTTAAGCGTGCTTCTCATGAAACTCGCTCATGATCGTCGTAAATCCGTCCGCTCTCGCGCAGAATTCGCTCATGTTCGTCTGAAACTCGCTCACCTCCGCTGGAACTCGCTCATGTTCGTCTGAAACTCCGCTCATCCCACGGTGGATTCGCTCACGTTCGTCTGAAACTGGCTCACCCTCGCGCAGAATTCGCTCACTCCCTTATTAATGGGGGATGGGTCTTACCGTGATGCCTTGGGTAGCTAAATAAGCTTTCAATGCGGGAATAGGTATTTCGCCGTAGTGGAATACGGAAGCTGCTAGAGCTGCATCTGCATACGTCGGTTGTAAAACTTGCGAAAAATGTTCCATTTTACCAGCCCCTCCACTGGCGACGATGGGAATATTTACTGCTTGTGCAACAGCATGCATCAAATCTAGGTCATAGCCGTTTTTTTCTCCATCTGTATTAATTGCGTTGAGGACAAGCTCACCTGCACCGAGTGCTTCGCCTTGCTTCGCCCAATCCACGGCATTTAAAGCCGTTTGTTTTCTGCCCCCATGGATATAGACTGCCCATCTTCCGTCTTCTGTTTGTTTGGCGTCAATGGATAGGACAATGCACTGCTTTCCAAATTTTTTAGCTGCTTCTTCAATCAAACCTGGTTGCTGTACGGCAGCACTATTTATCGAAACTTTGTCAGCGCCTGCACGTAATACGCTATGAATATCTTCTACGGTTCGGATACCACCACCCACGGTAAAGGGAATTGCAATTTCAGCAGCGACTTGCTCTACTACATCGACGAAAATATCTCGATCTTCGTTTGAAGCTGTAATATCATAAAAGACAAGCTCATCAGCACCTGCCTCGTTGTACCGTTGCGCCAATTCTACTGGATCGGCAACATCTTGAATGTTTGTAAACTTTTTTCCTTTGACCACACGTCCTTTATCGACATCCAAACATGGGATAATTCGTTTAGTGAGCATGTTTTACTGCCTCCAAGCTCGCTTCTAAAGTAAGGGAATTGTCATAAAGCGCTTTGCCAATAATTGCTCCATATAAATTCATTTGTGCTAATTGCTTTATGTCGGCAATCGTTGTTACCCCACCAGAAGCGATAATATTGATAGAAGTAATTGCTTGTAGATTTTCTAATTCATAAAAATTGGGACCCTTTAGCATGCCGTCTTTTAAAATATCGGTGTAAACAATTGTTTGCAGTCCTAGATCTTCTAATTCTTGCACAAGATCAATCGCTTTCTTCTCACTTGTATTTATCCATCCATCTGTTGCGACATAACCATTTCGTGCATCAATCGATACAGCAACTTGATGAGGAAATTTAGACAGAGCAGCTTGTAAGAAAGACTGGTCTTTAATAGCGGCAGTTCCTAGGATAACGCGGTCTATTCCCGCAGATAGGTACTTCTCCACTACTTGTAAACTACGAATGCCTCCCCCTACTTGGATTGGCAGGGTGACCTTTTGAGCGATCTCTCTAATGATAGGTTCGTTCGTGGAAACACCTGATTTCGCTCCATCTAAATCCACGAGGTGAAGATAGGATGCTCCTTGCGCTTCCCAATCTTTTGACACAGTAACTGGTGTATCACTATAGACATTTACTTGATCGTAATTTCCTTGTGTTAAACGAACACATTTTCCGTCTTTGATATCGATGGCTGGAAATAAAATCATGCTATCATCTCCTTAAAATTTGCTAAAAGTTGTAACCCTGTTGCCCCGCTTTTTTCTGGGTGAAATTGCATACCAATAATATTGTTCTGTTGTACGATTGCAGGAATGCGCATCCCATAAGCCGTGCTGGCTACTAACGTATTCGTATCTACATCTGTAGCAGCATAGGAATGGACAAAGTAAACAAATGCTTCATCCGTAATTTGTTTACATAAAGAACTATTCCGGTATTTATGGAGGTTGTTCCAGCCCATATGAGGAACCTTAACGTCATTAGGAATTTTTTTCACTTTTCCAGTCAAAAACCCGAACCCTTTTGTTTCTCCATCTTCTTCACTAGATTCATAGAATAATTGCATGCCAAGACAAATACCTAGAAGAGGTTTGCCTGTAGCTGCTTCTTGTTTAATGAAGCTCGTTAAATTTTGAGTGTCTAATGCATGCATGGCATCTTGAAAGGCGCCTACACCTGGTAAAATGATCGCATTACTTTTCTCAATGATCGTTTTATCGGTTGTAATGTGGGAATCTACCCCGATTTTATTTAGCGCAAATTGCAAGCTTTTCGTATTACCAGCTCCGTAATCAATAATAGAAATCATCGATTCGCTCCTTTCTTTAAAATATAAGCTGTTGCGAGTCCCCCATTTTAAGAAACGAAGAGGTAACTAGCATAGGAGGCTTTTAAATACTAATTGCACTACAGAAGAGAACAACATAGGAACAAAGGTCTTTCGTTATAAATATTTAGAATAGGATAAGTTTTCCCTTGCATTATTGGATTTCATCGGGATATAAGATGCTGCAACACGCACACCATGTGAGCTGGACAAGTCTAAGTTGGAGAAACCATCATCTTAGTCTAAACAAGCCGTGAAAACCCTCACTAATGGAATATTCGCTTTATAACGTTCCTTTTGTGGAAGGAATACCTGTAATTCTTCCGCTTCTTTCTGTTGCTACGTCAAGCGCTCGACCGAATCCTTTGAAAATCGATTCAATAAGATGATGGGTGTTTTTTCCATAAACGTGATGAATGTGCAAGGTTACTTTTGCATTGCTAGCAAATGCTTGAAAGAATTCTTCCACCAATTCTGTATCAAAGTTCCCAACTTTATCTTTTAAACCTTCTACTTTATAAACGAGGTAGGCTCTACCGCTTATGTCCAATGATACGGTTGATAACGCCTCGTCCATTGGGGTTGTAATACTTGCATAACGAGTAATGCCTGCTTTATCACCTAATGCATTGCGGAAGGCTTTACCAAATGCGATACCAACATCTTCTACGGAATGGTGTTGATCCACCTCTAAATCTCCTTGGCAATGAACTTCTACATCCATTAATCCATGTTTCGTTGCAAGAGTTAACATATGATCAAAGAAACCAATCCCTGTTTGAATCGAGCTTTTCCCCGTACCATCGATAGCAAGTTTTAAATCAATAGATGTTTCTGTGGTCGACCGGCTTATATTATGGTTTCGCATCTGTCTCCTCCTTTCGTATCTGTACGGATTGCGCATGTGCGGTTAACTGCTCTGTATTAGCAATCTCTATAATCGTATCTGCACTAGCAAGTAGTGAAGGTTTATCATAATAAATAACGCTTGACTTTTTCATAAAATCATACACACCGAGCGGGGAAGCAAACGTAGCCGTGCCGTTTGTCGGTAACGTATGGTTCGGTCCGGCAACGTAATCTCCTAAAGCTTCTGGTGAATAATTTCCTAAAAAGATAGCACCCGCATGTTTTACCGCGCCAAGCTTTTCCATTGGATTCGCAATCATGAGCTGTAAATGTTCTGGAGCGATGTCATTTACAATGGGAAAAGCATCATCTATTGTATCAACGACAATGATTTTGCCGTGCTGGGCAAGCGATTTTTTAATAATTTCTTTTCTTATCAAATTTTTTGTTTGGGAACGTACCGCTTGTTCAATGGCATCTGCTTGTGCATCGCTTGTCGTTATACAAACGGCACGTGCTTCTTCATCGTGTTCTGCTTGTGAGAGTAAATCGGCTGCGACAAAGTCTGCGTTTGCTGTTTCATCGGCGACGACTAAAATTTCACTTGGCCCCGCAATCATATCAATGGCTACATCACCATACACCCATTTTTTTGCGCTTGCTACATAAGCATTTCCAGGTCCAGTAATCTTTTGTACTTTGGGTACGGATTCTGTACCGTAAGCAAAAGCTGCAATTGATTGTACTCCGCCAATCTTATAGATGTTTTCAACGCCGGCTTCCTTTGCCGCTACTAATACATACGGATTAATTTTAGCGTCTGCTTGTGGTGGCGTCGTAATATAAATATGCTTTACACCCGCAATTTTGGCTGGTATAGCGTTCATTAATACGGTGGAAGGATACGCTGCTTTTCCGCCAGGTACGTAAATGGCCACACGATCCAAAGGCGTAACCTTCTGTCCGATCACTTTTCCAGGCTCACTCATATCTAACCAGGATTGCTCCAACTGTTTTTTATGGTATTGGGAAATATTTTCTGCCGCTGCTTTAATTGCCTTCATAAAAGCAGGAGATACGGATTTTCTAGCTTCGGCAAACTCCTCCTCCGAAACGGTGAAATCAAGGATTTGGACACGGTCAAATTTTTCTGTGAAAGAGCGGACTGCTTGATCTCCTTCGTTTCGAACGCGCTTAATAATTTCCAACACCGCTTCGTTACGTGCTGCCTCTTTTTCCTCCATAAGTTGTGCGCTTCTTTCTTTATAATCCCAATATTGTTGTTTCGTTAAGCGTTCCATATCAATTCCTCCATTTTTAGGACTGAAAAATGCTGCGTAAATCTATGAGGGATAACAACATCTATATCCCTTTTCTCACTGTAGGAAAAAATATATGTTAAGGTTCTCTCCTCTTCAAAAAGGTCACTTAGTCATCTTTGTTACTAAATATAGTAGACTTAGATTTATTGAACTACATCATTATGAAAAATACTGGCAAGCGAGTTTTCATACAAATAATGACAGTTTTTCTAATCCATAAAGAATGGTGCTACGTTAAGTTTTTCTGAACTTCTTGAATAAACGAATGGATTGCTTGTGATTTTAATGCAAAGCTTGCCTTATTTACGATCAGTCTTGTGCTAATTGGTTCTACTTCCTCTAAAATAATCAAGCCGTTTTCCCTTAATGTGTTGCCAGTTTCTACGATATCAACAATGACATCTGCTAAGCCAATTAACGGGGCTAATTCGACAGAACCGTTCAATTTCACAATATCTATTGATTTCCCTTTACGAGAAAAATAGTTTCGTGCAATGGTTGGATATTTTGTAGCAATTGTTAATGGCTTTATCGTATCTAAAAGTTGTCCGGGCTTTCCAGCAACGGCAAATTTACACGTGCCAATTTTTAAGTCGAGAACTTCGTAGACATCTGCTTGTGATTCCAAAATATTGTCTTTTCCTACAATTCCTATATCCGCTGCTCCTTTTGCTACATAAGTAGGTACATCTACACCTTTTACAAAGATTAATTTAATCGTTTCATCACTGTTATAAAAAATTAGTTTTCTGCTAGAAGAAGTTAACTGTTGGAATGTAATTCCCATACTGTCCAGTAAATGAATCGATTGATCTGCTGTCCGACCTTTGGCAACGGCGATTGTAAATGCAGCCATTTAACTCCCCCTTTCTTGTAACAATTGGATTACTTCTGAAATATGCTGAAATGAAATAGCTTGCTCACCGTGATAAAGGTTATAGGAATCAGTTTCACAAATAATGTGTACGGTTTCTTTAGAAGCAGCTTGTCGGTTGTCATTTGTTGAGTAGGTGACGACGGCGTATCCTCGTTCGCGTAATGCTAGCGCGATAGCTAATGCTTCCTTTTGCTGGGAAATATTATATGATACTGCTATGGGTTCATCCTCCTTTAATGTAGTGAACAAACCGTGCTGTTTTGCTGCATGAAGTAACAAATCAACATCAAAGGCAAAACCGATTGCTGGAATACGAGCCCCGAAGTAATCACCTAAGCCATCGTATCTTCCTCCCATAACAACAGGCTTTCCGACTTGGTTGACAAATCCTTGAAAAATAACATCGGAGTAGTAGTTCATATCATTGATAAGTCCTAGGTTAAACACAATATGATCTGTAAGTCCGTATGCTTGAATGCTGTTATACACATCAACCAAATAAGTTAATTCTGCTTGTACTATCCCATTTAACCCGTTCTGCTTGATTCCTTCCATCACTTCATTTGGTTCTCCGTAAAGAAATGGAATATGCTGCATTGCTTGTTTAATTGTTTCTTGAATAGGGAGGGTAGCTAAATAATCTACCATTTCTGCAATATTTTTCGTTTGAATATATGTTTGTAAGGGAGCAATTTGTTCATTAGATAAATTTGCTTGGGCTAGCAATGCTCGAAAAAAACCAGCATGGCCAATCTCCAATTTAAATTCTGGAAAACCACAATCTTTTAATATATGAATGGCAAGGGCAATGACTTCTGCATCACCAGCAGGGGTGCGGTTGCTAAAATATTCAACTCCTGCTTGTGTACGTTGTTTTTGATCGTCTTCAAATCGATAGCCGAAGACATCCATGATGTAAAATAGCCGAGTATCTTCACCAACATTCATATGTGCGGTAGCAATTTGCTGTGTGATCGGAATTGTAACATCAGGTCGTAATACAAGTACTTTTCCAGAAGTATCCATCACTTTTATCATTTCGTCTGTATTGCCAATCTTGGGATTTCCTACATAAAGATCATAAGGCTCTAGTGTTGCTGTTTGTATTTGCTGATAACCGTAAGTTTTAAACCGTTGCTTTAATGTAGCAACCATTTCATCGCGCTGTTGAAGCAGGTCATTATCCAAATAAGGTGTATGTAACAGAGGGTGCATCATTTGTATTTCTCCTTTCTTTTTAGGCTTTATCGTATAAGCAAAGCAACGGTGTTTTAGCTATAAAGACTTGGTGATAAGCCAAGCTTTTTTACTAAACAGATGGTGAAAGGATTTCCATTTCATTGAATGAAAATTCGTGCACCAACTATTGTCTTAAAAATACCTTTTTTCACAGAATAGGAAGTTATAGATTTTTTTGATTTATAGTATAAGAAAAACGAATGACGTACTATACTTTCGTATGAAGCCTCCATGGTGGCGAGTATTGTTCCTAGGGATAGAAGGTTCACTTTGGTGTAAAAATCATTTTATTACTTTATCACTTTATCTAAATAAAGTTATATAGTATTCTAATAACTACAGAATAAAATGTCAACTAAAAGGAGCGAATTTTTTATGTTTGATTTTCATATTCATAGTGATTTTTCCGCTGATTGCAATACGCCGATGGAAAAAACAATAGAATACGCTATAAAAGAAGGTTTACACGAAATTTGTTTTACGGAGCATATAGATGAAGATTACCCAGACCCTACGATTGATTTTTCGCTAGACCTTGCAAGCTATCATCGAAAAATCCAAGCAATGCAACGAGAATACGGAGAACGAATTAAAATACGTAAAGGATTGGAAATTGGCGTTCAACCCCATTTAGTAAAAAATTGTACCCAAACTGTTCATTCTGCACCGTTTGATTTTATCATTTGTTCCATGCATACAACCGATAAGCAGTCCTTGCATACAAGTAATTTTTTCGAAAAACAGCCTGTGGAAGAAGCATACCGAAAATATTATGAAGAACTGTTTTATTGCGTATCACGTTTTAAAGATTTTCAAGTGATAGGGCATATTGATTTAGTGAAACGTTATACTAAAAATAAACCTGTTCAAGATCATTTTTATGATGTATTGACGAACATTTTTGAAGCAATCATTTATGCTGGAAAAGGAATTGAAATAAACACTTCTGGTTTTCGTTATGGGTTACCATGTGCGATGCCAAGTGAAGATATTTTACAATTGTATCGAGAATGCGGAGGAGAAATCATTACGATTGGTTCTGATTCTCATCGTGCACAAACAGTTGGATACGGCGTCTCTGATGCGCTAAAATTGTTACGACAGCTCGGTTTTCGATATGTTACAACCTTTCAAGATAAACAGCCAACTTTCCACCGTATTTAATGGTTTGAACTGGAAAGTTATTTAAAGTTATAAAAAATCGCTTGGGTTTAGGAAAAGTCCCTGAAGTTCACCATTTACATCCCTACCCGAAAGAGGATATATGTTTTTTCTATACAAAAAGCGTATGGAATGAACATCTCGGTATGAATTTTCGCAAAACAAAACTTGTTGCTATCCATATTTCTAAATGTACAAAGTGTTACTTTATTATAATAGGAAAATTCGTTTTGACCGTGATATAATATAAACCGTGAGTGAAATTATAGGAGCAAACGAGGAAGAGGAAGGTTTTTTTGAATAAGAAACAGATATTAAGTTTGGCATCTTTTGGTCTAGTCATCATTGGTTTTATCGTGCTTATAGGCATGCCAAATAGAGCAATTTCCGATTTTAACAAAAGTCGCCCAACATTATTCGTGCATGGATATAAGGGGACTGAAAATTCATTTGGATTTATGCTACAGCGCTTTGAGCATGAGTATAAGTGGGGAAATAAAGCACTTATTTATTATGTAACCAAGCAAGGGGAAGTGAAAAAATATCAACCGCGTCTTGGGGAAGAAAAGCCCCTCTATGTCCAAGTGATTTTTGAAAATAATCGAGCTAGCTTTGAAATGACATCCAGTTGGTTAGCAAATGTACTAAAAGATATGCAGCAAACATATGGTGTCGATGATGTAAATATTGTTGGACATTCTATGGGTGGAATTGTGTCGTTAGAATATATGAAGCAATTTCAAGGAAAATCCTATCCGTCTGTCCACAGGTTTGTGGCGGTAGGAAGTCCGTTTGATGGGATATACAGTGAAGAATATTTTCGTATTCATCATGATCCAGCAGCAACCGATTTACGACCTAATTCTAAAGCGCTACAACATTTAAGGGAACGTTCTTTTCCAAACCATACAAAAGTTCTCAGTATTTCTAGTACAGGTGATATAGTTGCAGTACCTGAAAGTGTCCGCGCGATACGCAAAATGGTACCGAATCAACAATTGACAGAAATTGTCATTGACGATGATGTATTAGGTCATAGCGATTTGCATGAAAGCAGAAGAGTGGATCGTTATATTTATGAATTTCTGTGGCAAGATCAAGTTCAATAGCTTACAATGGTATAGGCTGAATAAATGTTAAAGGAATGATAGGTGTGGAACGGAATCATCATATGTACGGTAAATTGACGGAAGTGACTTCCGAGAAAAATGTGATGGTGGATGAGCACTTAAGAAATCATACGTATACGAAGTTAGGTGGGAAAGCAGATTTCTTAGTTACACCAGAAACGTACGAAGAAGTGCAAGCAATTGTAAAGCTTGCCAATCAAGAAAAAATAGCTTTTACATTACTGGGAAATGGTTCCAATTTAATTGTTAAAGATGGCGGCATTCGTGGAATTGTTATGAATTTAAAAAAACTCTGTTCCATGTGGCGAGAAGAAGAAAAAATTATTGCGCAAAGTGGAGCAAAAATTATTGATGTTTCTCGTCAGGCTTTACAGGAAAGCTTGCACGGGCTGGAATTTGCTTGTGGTATACCTGGTTCGGTTGGTGGAGCTTTATACATGAACGCCGGAGCTTACGGTGGAGAAGTGAAAGATGTGCTTGAAAGTGCAAAAGTGGTCACTCGAGAAGGGAAACTATTGTCATTACCTGCTAGTGCGCTTGATTTACATTATCGCACAAGTAATATTCCTGATAAAGGATACATCGTATTAGAAGCAACATTTTCATTACAAAAAAGAGATGCAGCTGATATAAAAGCGATGATGGATGATCTCACATATAAACGGGAATCGAAGCAGCCGTTGGAATACCCTTCTTGTGGCAGTGTGTTTAAACGCCCCCCTGGATACTTTGCTGGAAAGTTAATTCAAGATAGCGATTTACAAGGTAAGCAAATTGGTGGTGCGCAAGTATCAACCAAGCATGCAGGCTTTATTGTAAACAAAAATAATGCTACAGCTACAGATTACATTGACTTAATACGTTTTGTTCAATCGACCGTAAAAGAAAAATTTGACGTAAATTTAGAACGCGAAGTACGAATTATTGGGGAAGATCCAAAATAATGGATAGCAGCAACCATGTTATAATTGGTTGCTGTTTTTTTTTTAGGTTTAAAAGAGGAGGCCCATTTGCATTTACTACGAACTCGCATTTATAAACTTTTAATAATGAAGCATAATAAGAAACATAAAACGATGTAAGGAGGAATATGATGGGTGAACAATCGCAATTTCGTGCAGGAGATAAGGCGCCAAACAATGGTGTTTACATTGAATGCGGAGAAACGGGTAGCAATGTAAATGACCCACAGCAAATTCAATTAACAGCTGGGGAAAAATTTCCTGAAAATACAAATCATGATCGTGTTTGGATCAATAAACGACATCTATCCAAACCTGGTGTTCAAGGACGTAGTAATAATTAGAGTAGCAGTATTCATAAGGAATAGACAATGTATTGCTTTCTTAAGAGAAAAAAGCACCCATCTAACGCTAGGAAATGTGATATGCTCCCAATATGGTAGACAGAGAAATAATAAAAACTCTTTACTACGATATTGGGGGCATTTTCTATGTCTAAAAGAAGAAGTAAACATACGTTAGATGAAAGAATCGAGGCGGTATTACGT
>NZ_JABXHF010000044.1:0-37004 GCF_013393565.1 Virgibacillus sp. | reverse complement strand
TTAAA
Organism: Virgibacillus sp.; assembly: GCF_013393565.1. Classification (NCBI taxonomy): domain Bacteria; kingdom Bacillati; phylum Bacillota; class Bacilli; order Caryophanales; family Bacillaceae; genus Virgibacillus; species Virgibacillus sp. Next base: position 36,999 of record NZ_JABXHF010000044.1, on the reverse strand, counting down.
AGCCCTTGTTTTAATCCTCTTTGCGCTGTCCCCTTCATTCTCTTCCTCCTCGCATATTTAGCTAGTATACTTTATAGTAAACCAAACGTATTTATGGCATAGTACGTGCGTGCTACTAATTAACCTTATTTCTTCTTCTTTTTCTTCTTCTTTTTTCCAACTAATTTGGTTTTCTTTGTTTGCGATTGTCGTTTCATGATATCTAAATAGCGAACGTGTAAAGTTTTACGACGATAAATAATGAACACAAGCGCAACCACTATAATCAAAACAGAGATGACTTGCGCTTGACGCAATTCACCGAATACATATAGACTGTCCGTGCGCATATCTTCAATAAAGAAGCGTCCTACAGAATACATGATGGCATAACTTAAAAACAACTCGCCACGAAGCGGGTTAAACCTTCTAAACAAAAGCAACAATGCAAAAACCAGCAAATTCCACACAGATTCATAGAGAAATGTTGGGTGATACATAACCCCATCAATACACATTTGATTCATAATAAAATCAGGCAAATATTGATGGAAGCTTTCATATGTAGATGCTGAAATAGGTCCACCATGAGCTTCTTGATTCATGAAATTACCCCAGCGTCCAATAGCTTGACCTAAAATAAGACTTGGCGCTGCAATATCAGCTAATTGCCAAAAAGATACACGCTTCACTCGTGCATATATAATAGCAGTCAGAACAGAACCGATAAGTGCACCATGGATAGCAATGCCACCTTCCCAAATAGCAAAAACATCCGTCCAGCTTCCACCAGCATATTGATCCCATTCAAAAATAACATAGTACATTCTCGCTGAAATAATGGCTATAGGGATCGCAAAAACCACTAAATCAACCATGATATCTTTTTTCATCCCTAAACGGCTGGCTTCACGATTTGCTAATAAAAGCGCTAAAAAGGCTCCAGCAGCAATAATAACTCCGTACCAATAAATTGGAAAAGTACCGATTTGTAAAAAAACTCTATCTAATGGTTCTGCTGAACAGCTCATTCATTCATCCTCCTTACAAGTGATCCTCTGTCTCTTGATCAATCATACTCGTTAATCGCTCTGAAAACTCTTCAGCAGCATTAACACCCATGCGTTTCAAACGAAAATTCATCGCAGCAACTTCGATAATAACTGCGAGGTTCCTTCCTGGGCGAACAGGTATCGTTGCTTTTGGTAATTCCACATCCATAATCTTCATCTTGTCTTCATCCAAACCAAGGCGATCATATTGCTTATGTTGATCCCAATTCTCCAAATTAATGATTAAAGAGATCTTTTTAAAGTTTCGAACTGATCCAGCTCCAAATAATGTCATGACATTAATAATTCCTAATCCTCGTATTTCCAATAAATGTTCAATTAAAGGAGGGGAATTTCCAATTAAGGTATCATAATCTTCCTGTCTTATCTCCACACTATCATCTGCAACTAACCGATGTCCTCTTTTAACAAGTTCCAAAGCCGTTTCACTTTTCCCTACGCCACTTTGCCCCATAATTAATACACCTACTCCATAGACATCAACTAAAACGCCATGAATAGCTGTGAATGGAGCAAATTTGGCCTCTAAAAAGTTGGTTAGTCTACTAATAACTCGCGTTGTTTTTTGCTTTGAATGGAGAATTGGCACGCCTGATTCATTAGCAGCATCCATCAAGACTTGAGGGATTTCCATGTTTCTTGTGACAACTATCCCAGGAGTAATATCTGTACATAACTTGTCAACACGATGGGCTTTTTCTTCATCATTTAATTCCAAGAAATATGCCATTTCTGTTCTACCTATTAACTGAAGTCTTTCCTTAGGATAGTATTTGAAGTAACCTGTCATTTCTATCCCAGGTCTAGAAATATCTCCAGTTGTTATCTCTCTAAACAAACCATCTTTTCCTGCTTTTAATGTTAAATTAAAATTATCCAGTAAATCCTTCGTACGAACTGTTGACATTGTTTCTATTTCCTCCTTGTAGTCAAACGGACACATGCTGTAAAATAACCATTTTTATACTTAAGTGCTTATTAGAGAAACTTGGCTATCGTCAAGTATTTATGGCGATAAAGCGCCGTCGTTTTGCTTATACTTTAACCTTCAAAAATTTATACTTTGGCATGCTGTTGCTTTTTTTAGATTAAATATGCTACGATCTCTTTTAACAAAATTATGTAAAAGCTATTCTTCCACTACATTTTTAGAAACACATCGCATCACTAGGCTTTTCTTGAGTTATAACTTGAATATTTAATTAGAAATCTATTTTCATTATAAATGGTTGGTCATTCCATACCAAATGGCTGTCCATAGAAAGAAGCAAAAGTTTTCTTCATTGTAGCACATACCGTAAAAAAATCGTAGACAAATATGCCTACGATGTTTTATTCGAATTCGTTGTGCGTATAGAAAAACTTTTCTAGCGCCAAGTCTTTACGGCGAAACAAAGCCTTATAGTGTAAATAAAAACTTCTTTAACCTAAGGAATCTTGCACTAGACGATTTAATAACACGCTGATAACTGAAATAATAATGGAAGCTAAAACAGCTGTACCAAACCCACTAATTGCAAAAGAACTCCCCATAACTGCTTGCGTAATCATAAGTGTAAATGCATTGATGATAAACAGAAATAAGCCTAATGTAAGCATCGTAATTGGCAACGTCAAAATAACTAAAATTGGTTTTACAAGGATGTTTAATAGCGATAAAATAAAGCTTGCTAGCACTGCTGTACCAAATCCTTCTAAATGAAACGAATCAAATAGCTGAGCAACGACAATCAATGCAACCGCATTAAGAATAATTGATAAAAGCCATCTCTTCATGCTTAACGTATCTCCCCTTCAGCTGGAATAATCATTGCCGCAATAAGATAAATAACAGCTACCGTGAAAAAGCTCATAAATAACAAAACAACAAATAGTAGCCGTAAAATGGTTGCATCAATATTGAAATATTCTTCTAAGCCGCCGAAAACACCTGCTAGCATCTGATTCGAATTTGAACGATACAACTTTTTCATTATCATAGCCTCCATCCTTATTTAAGAAATAAGTGTCATTGACTTACGTTTAGAAGTTTCAAAAAACAATGGTACTGCGGTCCTTTTAGCACGTAGCAGTGAGGCATGGCAGTTTTCTTATAGTGTAAAAAACGCTTCTTTGCCAAATCGGTCTTTTGCTTCTTGTAAGACCTCTGCTCCTAAATCTTTATAGTTTTTTAATTGTCCAATCATCCCGCCTGCCTGTGATTTGTGACATAGAATAGCATTCATTTTTGTTTCAAACTGTTCCTCTACATCATTAATTACATCAGGCTCTCCCAATTCTTTTTGAAATCCTCTAGCAAATGCTTGTGCCCAAATAACAGGACGACGCGATTTTTCCATTTGCTCTACAGCTTGAATTGCAGCTGCACCTAAAGCGTTATGATCTGGATGCACCGCATAACCTGGATAATGCGTAATAACTAGACTAGGATTTATTTCCTCCAAAATGCCTTGCAAATGGTTAGCGACCACATTCCGATCTTCAAATTCAATCGTTTTATCTCGATAGCCAAGCATCTTTACATCTATATCAAGCACTTCACATGCATTTTTTAATTCTTGCTTGCGAATTTCTGGTAAAGTCTCACGGTTGGCAAATGGCGGGTTCCCCATATTTCTCCCCATTTCACCAAGTGTACCGCATAAATAAGTTACTGGTATTCCCTGACTTCGAAATTGCGCAATGGATCCAGCAGATCCAAATGACTCATCATCTGGATGTGGTAATATGATAACGACGTGTTTATCCAATTTCATCACCTATTCTTTCTTAGAATAACTTAACTTATTACCAGTCTATGTGGTAAAGCTTGTACTTAACCTTATACGATAAACTAGCAAATTACATGTTTTCCTATAGTGTACATTAATAATCAAAAGGGGTTTCACTTATTTGCAAAGCAACCATTAATCTTCCTTCACGATCATGGCCAGCAAGTAGCACTTTTGTGTCCTCATGTATCGTCCAATCCGTTAACCCTTCTGCATAAATCCACCCATTCCTTGTCTTTAAACCAACACGAAAAGCATTCCCTTCGCCAACAATTTTTGCTTGCGTGTAAGTAATCTGTACATTCCTGACATAAGCACCTACATTATACGCTTTTTCATCAAAATGACTAGCATAAGCACCATTTGTTGTTTCTACATGAATATAAACTGGCGTGTTTATGAATTTATCCAACCATCCTTGCACTTGGTTGATTTCAATTGGTTTCATTGTGGTTCCTCCCCATTTTCTGCTCCTTTTAGCTTAACGAAAGAAAGAGATATGGTCAAAACATAAACACAGGGGAGGTATTGTTTCTTTTAGCAACCAGGTGACCTACTAAAAGAAGATAACAATGGCTACATTACATGGTATAGGAAATGAAAGCTTTTGGCGTGGAAAAGAAAGAAGCGCGGGTATGATGAACTGTGCAATTTTTCTAAGGGTACTCTCAATCAGTGAGGGGAGAAAAAACCCCACTGATTAAAGTATACCTTTAACATCCAATGCTTTTTAAGAATAATTCGAGAGTCTGTAAAAATCACTTTACTTTGTCGCTAACTTTTCTGTCGTTTTAATGAAAGCGTCCATCCGTTTCTGGTCACGCTCTAAAACATTTTTTAAATATTTTCCTGTATAAGAATTGTCTTTTTTAGCAATTTGTTCGGGTGTACCAGTAGCAATAATGGTTCCCCCTCCAGCACCACCCTCAGGACCTAAATCGATAATGTGATCAGCTGTTTTAATAACGTCTAAATTATGCTCAATGATAAGAACGGTATCACCATTTTCGACAAGTCGCTGTAACACATTTAGCAGCCGACTAATATCATCAGCATGTAAACCTGTCGTTGGTTCATCTAAAATATAAAAGGATTTACCATTTGATCGTCGATGCAGTTCACTTGCCAACTTGACGCGCTGTGCTTCCCCACCAGATAGAGTTGTAGCCGGTTGACCAAGCTTTATATAACCGAGACCGACATCATAAATCGTTTGTAATTTCCGCTTTATTTTCGGGATATTCGCAAAGAATTCCAATGCCTCCTCAATCGTTAAACCAAGCACATCGGAAATGTTTTTTCCTTTATACTTTACTTCTAATGTTTCCCTATTGTATCTGCTCCCATGACAGACTTCACAAGGAACGTACACATCTGGGAGAAAGTGCATTTCTATTTTAATAATGCCATCGCCATGGCAAGCTTCACAACGGCCTCCTTTAACGTTAAAACTGAATCTCCCCTTCTTATATCCACGCACTTTTGCTTCATTTGTTTGTGCAAATACGTCACGAATATCATCAAATACACCAGTATATGTTGCAGGGTTAGAACGAGGAGTCCTGCCAATTGGTGATTGATCAATATCAATGACCTTTTCAATATGCTCTATTCCTTTTACTGCTTTATGTTTTCCTGGCTTATGTTTCCCTGTATATAACTCTTTCGCTAAGGCTTTATATAAAATTTCATTTACTAATGTACTTTTCCCCGACCCAGATACACCAGTAACGACGGTCATTAAACCAATCGGAATCTTTGCAGAAACCTTTTGCAGATTATTCTCTTCTGCCCCCACGATCTCAATAACACGCTTATCCTTTTTCCTTCTTTTTGCAGGTAAAGGGATGAATTTCTTACCAGCCAAATACTGCCCTGTTAGCGATTGTTCATGACGCATCACGTTTTCTGGTGTGTCGCTCGCTACAATTTCACCGCCATGCTCTCCCGCACCAGGTCCGATGTCAATTAACCAATCAGCAGCAAGCATCGTATCCTCATCATGTTCTACGACAATGAGTGTGTTATCCAAATCACGCATGCGCTTTAGCGTTCCAATTAAACGATCATTATCACGTTGATGTAAACCAATGGAAGGCTCATCTAGCACATACAAAACCCCTGTTAATGCAGAGCCGATTTGTGTAGCTAAACGTATTCGTTGGGCTTCTCCCCCAGAGAGTGTCCCTGCAGCTCGCGATAACGTTAAATAGTCTAATCCTACATTATTTAAAAACTCCAACCGATTCGAAATCTCTTTTAAAATCATTTTCGCAATTTGTTTTTCTTTTTCGGACAACTGTAAGCCTTGGAAAAAGGTCTGTGCTTCTGTAATTGAAAAATCGGTCACCTCGCTAATATGCTTCCCATTCATTTGGACAGCTAGTGCTTCTTCTTTCAAACGATATCCGCTACAGGATGGACAGTTTTTCTGAGCCATGTATCTTTCTAAATTTTCACGAATAAAATCCGAAGATGTCTCTCGGTAACGTCTAGAGACATTATTAACTACACCTTCAAACATAATATGATTATCTCGAACATTGCCGAATTCATTTACATAGTGAAAATAAATTTTTTCTTTACCACTGCCGTAAAGGATTTTATCCATTTTCTCTTTTGGAATATTTTTTACAGGCATATCCATGTCAATATCATAATGGTTACAAACACTTTTTAACAATTGTGGATAATATTGAGAACTAATCGGTTCCCAAGGCGCAAGAGCATGTTCATTTAACGATTTATCCCAATCAGGAATAACCAGGTCTAAATCGACTTCCAAATTTGTGCCTAATCCATCACAAGTTGGACATGCTCCGTAAGGGCTGTTAAAAGAAAAGAGACGTGGCTCTAATTCTTCAATTGAAAATCCACAAATAGGACATGCATGATTTTCACTAAATGTAATTTCTTCTTGACCGATTACATCAACAATGATTTTTCCTTCGCCTAAAGCTAATGCTGTCTCTATCGAATCACTTAACCGACCTTCCATACCTTCTTTAACAACAATCCGATCAATAACCACTTCGATAGAATGCTTCTTATTTTTTTCAAGCTTTATTTCCTCGGTAACTTCTCGCATTTCTTTATCTACCCGAATGCGAACATAGCCTTCTTGCTTTAATTTTTCAAATACCTTTACATGCTCCCCTTTTCGGCCCGATACTATTGGTGCTAAAATTTGCATTTTAGTCCGTTCAGGATATTCCATAATTCGATCTACCATTTGTTCTACGGTTTGCGATGTAATCTCTACCCCATGTTTCGGACAAGTAGGGTGACCAACTCGAGCAAACAATAAACGCAAATAATCATATATCTCTGTCACTGTTCCTACTGTAGAACGAGGATTTTTACTTGTCGTCTTTTGGTCAATCGAGATTGCTGGAGATAAGCCTTCAATAGCATCTACATCCGGCTTATCCATTTGACCTAAAAACTGTCTTGCGTAGGCAGATAAAGATTCAACATAACGCCTTTGACCTTCTGCATAAATGGTATCAAAAGCCAATGAAGACTTTCCAGAACCAGACAGACCGGTGAGGACGACCAGCTTATTTTTCGGTATATTGACATCAATGTTTTTTAAATTATGAGCTCTAGCACCTTGGATGGTTATATATTTACTAGGCATTTCATCACCTTCCTGCTTTCAGTTCAAGTATGACATCTCGAAGTTCAGCTGCTTTTTCAAAATCCAATGCTTTGGCAGCTTCCTTCATTTCTTTTTCCATATTCGCTATTACTTTTTCTTTATCCTGCTTTGCTAGCTTCGTAACACTTTTCGTTTTACTTTCGTACGTTTCTTGGTCTTCAGCAGCAACAGTTGCTCGAATTACATCTCGTACGTCTTTCTTAATCGTCGTAGGAGTAATACCATACTTTTCGTTATAAGCAATCTGCTTTGCACGCCGACGATACGTCTCATCAATGGCTATTTGCATCGACTTCGTAATTTTATTTGCATACATAATAACCATGCCATTTTCATTACGCGCTGCCCGCCCCATCGTTTGGATAAGGGACCTTTCTGAACGTAAAAATCCCTCCTTATCCGCATCTAAAATTGTCACTAAAGATACTTCTGGAATATCAAGACCTTCACGTAATAAATTTATTCCAACGAGAACATCATATTTACCAACACGTAAATCACGAATTAATTCAATCCGCTCCAATGTTTTAATCTCTGAATGCAAGTAAGCAACTTTTATACCAAGTTCTTTTAAATAATCGGTTAGATCTTCAGACATTTTTTTCGTTAACGTAGTGACTAGCACACGTTCGTTTTTCTCGGAACGTTTATGAATTTCCCCGATTAAGTCATCAATTTGTCCTTCAATTGGTCTTACTTCTACTTCTGGATCCAAGAGACCTGTTGGTCGAATGATTTGTTCTGTCATTGTTGGCGAATGTTCTTGTTCGTATGGTCCTGGTGTGGCAGAAACATAAACGAGTTGGTTCGTAGCTTTTTCAAATTCTTCAAAACGCAACGGGCGGTTATCTAGCGCTGACGGCAATCTGAATCCATGATCTACAAGTACTTGTTTTCGCGCTTGGTCCCCGTTAAACATGCCACGAATTTGTGGGAGTGTGACATGTGATTCATCAATCATAACTAGAAAATCATCAGGAAAGAAATCAAGCAATGTATATGGTGTCGCACCTGCTTCACGCAAAGTAAGATGGCGTGAATAATTTTCAATGCCTGAACAGAAGCCCATTTCATGCATCATTTCCAGATCGTAATTCGTCCGTTGTTCTAAACGTTGTGCTTCTAGTAATTTCCCTTGATCGCGTAACTCTTTTAAACGCTCTGCTAATTCCTTTTCAATATTTTTAATAGCAAGCTTCAATTTCTCCTCTCGTGTTACGAAGTGAGAGGCTGGGAAAATAGCAATATGCTCTCGATCGCCAATAATCTCCCCGGTCAATGCATCTACTTCACGAATGCGGTCGACTTCATCACCAAAGAATTCGACGCGTATACAGTGTTCCTCTCTAGAAGCTGGAATTATCTCCACAGAGTCACCACGTACTCGAAACGTCCCGCGTTGGAAGTTAATATCATTGCGAGCATATTGAATGTCTACAAGTTCACGTAATAGTTGATCTCGATCCTTTTCCATTCCTGTCCGAATAGAGAGTACTTGACTTTTATATTCTTCTGGAGAACCTAATCCATAAATACAGGAAACACTCGCAACAATTAAAACATCTCGTCGCTCAAACAATGCTGATGTAGCAGAGTGCCTTAGTTTATCAATTTCATCATTTATACTCGCATCTTTTTCAATGAATGTATCCGTGGATGGTACGTAAGCTTCAGGTTGATAGTAATCGTAGTAGCTAACAAAATATTCCACAGCATTATTAGGAAAGAATTCTTTAAACTCACTATATAGTTGACCGGCTAAAGTTTTATTATGCGCAATCACTAAAGTTGGCCGATTGATCTCGTTAATTACATTCGACATAGTAAAAGTTTTACCAGTTCCTGTTGCGCCTAAAAGTGTTTGGTGCCTTTTTCCTGCCTTAATATGTTCAACAATTTCTTTAATTGCTTGTGGTTGGTCACCTTTTGGTTCATATTTGGCAACTAGCTCAAATTGATTTTCCACTAGCTTCTCCTCCGATCCGTCCATAACTAGTATTCATTTTATCATAAACCTTACATATGTTAACAGAAAAACGAACAAATATTCGTTATTGTAATAATTCCCTTTCCTACAAAGGCTAACATATGCTTTATGAATTACTAATCAATAAGTATGTTTAAGCTTCATATCGTATTTTAGCGCCGCGCTTTACGACTTCCAAACAAAACGCTTGTAAACAGACTTCTTACCACCTATCGAAAAAATACACGGTAGGGAAACGCAACACAGACTTCATTAATAATAAATAGATGCATGATCTGTTCTTTCAAATGAAACCTTGGTAAAATACCATTTTTTACTTACTGCCGAGATGTAATAATTGTTTCATATAATCTTAGAAAGCCTTCGTTTTTCTTGTACGCTAAATCAAGAAAATCATATACTTTCCTCTAGTGAAAAAAACATGCAGATGGGCAGACATCCTCTCCGCATGCTTCAAACACCTTTACTCTATTCCTGAAAAGCTTACCTATTATTGCAGCTAATTCATATAGTTGCTTCTCTTATTTGTTTGGCTCCATCTATGGGGATAATTTTACCCCATCTTATATGTAGGAGATACTACTCCCCCCCCTGTGTTTTGATTCTTCTGTAATCCGTTTCATAATAGATGCTACAGAATCTAGCTCCATGTTTTCAAAATAGTTATGCATCTGTTGATACAGTTGTTGTTGCTTGTAATCATTTGAAAAAAAATCCATTATTTGCTTGCCAATTGGTTTATTTTTATCAATTACTTGTACTAAACCTAAACGTGTTAATTCCTGTAAATTAATTCTTTCCTGGCCTGGTAAAGCGCTGTATATAAACAGTGGTTTCCGCTTCATAAGACATTCGCTAACGGTTACACCACCAGGCTTCGTTATAACAGCATCTACACGCTCATACAGTTGATTCATTGTTTGCTTAGAATGCAAATAGCGTAATGGCGTTATGTGACAACTTTTTTTAGAGTAAAGTTTTTGATATAGCTGCTCATTTTGTCCGCATAAAACATAAAAATGTGCTCGAGAAGATAAATTCAATTCATTTAGCAAACATTCCAAATCTCCCGTCCCTAAACTACCGCCAGCTATTAGTATTTGCAGTTCCTCTTTTTGATTTTGATTGCTATTCGTATAATAAAAATATGGGTGAACGGGGATGCCAGTAACAAATATACTACTTTCCTGTACACCACACTGTATTAAATATTGTTTCATGGAAAGTGTCGGAACGAAATGATAGTCAATTCCCTTTGTCCCCCATAAAGCATTTATAAAAAAATCTGTATACACATTTACTGTAATAGCTTCTATCTTTCTTTGTTGCTTTAAAACACTTGCCATATTGGAAGGTAAAGCATGTGTAAAAAACAGTATATTTGCTCCAGCTTGCTGTACCACCTTTTGTAGTATTGGACGAAACAAAGTTTCATAATGCCATTGTCTGCTTCTTTTTTTAGTCCCTTGTTTATAAACTAAAAACGAGTATAAACGATCATATCCTTCCGGAAAATATTTTATCCAAGTTAAATACGTAGAAGAAACTAACTTTTCTATACTTTTATACCCATAACTAAGTATGTCCACCTTTTCATACCGATGATTTGGATAAATGCTTTTGTACTCAGCAATTAGTGCATCTGCTACATGGTGATGCCCGCTTGGAATTTGTAAAAACGGAAGAAATAATGCTTCTGATGGTTGCATCTGCCTCATTTGTTTCATCCTATCGTTTTAAAGTGAGTTATTTTCATCTATCGCAAAGACTCTACTGTCTAGGCTTGAAAATGAATGCGGAAAGATTAAAAAGCAAAAATTTTTCATTAACAGCGATTTCCGTATTTCATTAATAACTTCCCTTTTGACATAAATAAATAAACAGGTTTTATTGATTTTTTCCCAGCTAAAAAACTAATCGGGAATAATGTTATTTTCTTGAAAATACGATAAAATTTATTTTGCAAGGCTTTCTCTTCAAACCCTAATTTCTTTCCACCTTTTGATAAATTAGTAATTCCAATAATCCCTTTTACTCTTTCCTGTTCCACGTGGTTTTCAATATATGTTGCTAAACTTGGCATTGCTTGTTTTACACTATGATAGATGATAACGGCTCGTTTCATGTCATTCGACTGTTTTGAGAATTTTTTAAGTAATTTAACATTATGCAAATGTATCTTCACTAACAAATCACCCTTTTCTATTACGGTCCCATCAGAAAGAACCATTTTAGCGCCTTTATATTTCGTTAATCGAGCTCGTAATAGCGTCCTTTTTTGGTTTGGGCCAACAATATATGTTAACCTAGAGCAAGTAAAATAAATTGGGTCGATACTTCCCCAAAAATACAGAAAGCAGGTGCGCATAAACATGAGCCACTCAACTCCAACACTTTTTTATATTAGCTTGCAACATTTTTTCAATATTATTACCCATCGACAAAAAGGCTCTAAAATTAAGGGAACGCTAATCTTTAATAATGAGAGATATACACCTCATGAGTGCTGACACCCTCTCTAACACTTGTTCAGTTAACATCTTAAAATAGGCGTTTTACAGCACTTATTTGAAGTGAAAAGCAAGCAACCAGAAAAACCTGACTTATCCCAACATTAACAAAGGAAATAAGACAGGTTCATGCGTAGCTATTTGGTTCATTCATTTCGATTAAACGTTAAACAAAAGATTAAAATTTGATAAATTATCCTTCTCCATTACTTACATTAAGATGCTCATGATCGTGTGGGGTAGAGACAAATAATAGTCCTAAACCATGATGGTCCCCCTCATACCATGCCCCTTGTAGTAATTCTATTTCTCCTTCTCGATTAATGATTTCCAATTTAAAAAAAGCTCCACTTGTTTGCAAGGCGTGATAAAACGATTCAGGTTGACTCACTTTCTTCCCGTTTACTTTAGTGATCAACGTACCTACATGAATCCCTAACCGATCAGCTGGAGAATCCGGAAGTACAGCAAGCACTTTTAACGCTCGATCCGTTGATTGAAAATACCCTGGTTTATTTTGTTCGTTAATACGAAAGCGATAGTTTATCCATTCTCTTCCCAAAATTGCACATAATACCGCTATAAATGAAAACAAAGAATAATATATACTACCTACTGCAAGCGCAGCCACTAGGAAACTTAATAACAATGTAGATCGTGCTAGCTTTTTAGCAGCAAATGAAGGGTGTTGCGCACGTACAATATGATCAAAACCGAGAATAAAAGGAGTAAGTACAAGACCGTATGTCTCCCCATTTAACGTAAAATAAGGCCAAAAATCCGCAAACGGAGTTAGTGAACCTGTTGGGACAAGTGAAAAAAACGGAATTACTGTCAGCTTTTTTAAATGATGCTGTCCGACCCATATCCCCCGTTTACTAAGTGTCAGTTCTGGATAGGTTACATCGTTTCTGGAGCTAAATAATAAGATACTCTCGGCAAGTAATAGCAGAGCTAATAAACTAACTAAACCCGAAAGATGAACATCTGTATGTATATGAAAAGGAAGTATTGTCTCTATATTTATCCATTCAGGTACAAACATGAGGACTAAGTAGGTTATTCCTAAAATATAGCTTGCCGAAAGTAAGTTAATTCTTCCCGTTATACTAATGAGTATAGTTATCAAACCAAATAACAATATAACAGGATATGTAAGTGTAACACCCACACCTAGTGTAAACGCAGAAAGTAACAATCCTACTATAATAGACAGCCAAAACGTATTTTTCCATTCTGAAGACAAATTGTAAATTTTTATACCGAAGTCTTCTCTTTCCCGTTTTATCCGCTTCATTCCAGTAACAATAATTAGAATAAAAATCCAGTAAAATAACGGGTTTAAAAACATTTTCCCTATCCCTTTAACGATTTCTAATAAGCCTGATTCTAACAAGTTTATCACCCCAATAATCAAAGTCGCTTTCTTACAACTTATTATTATCTACATCGAGCTAGGTGTCCTAATATATGTTTTGCGTTTATCCTGGATAGAAGCTGCCAGACTCTCCATTCAAGAATTTGGAATGCTTGAGGCTAAGTAAACTCAGTAGCAAGTAACAGCACCTACACCAATTTTTTTAAGTGACCTTTAGGTCATAGCCTTTGATACGAACAATCCCGGGAGGGATGAATGTACCCAGCTTGACTTTATGTATGCTTCGTATATCAGGCAACAGCGCTTTATAACAATAGTTTTTTATTTCTACATCCATATGAGACTATTTTAGGAAAATCCGCGAGCAAATACTCGCGGACATGATTTCTCATTGCTTACAAATTACTTATAAACTTCTTCTATTGCTTTATCTAATTGTTTATCATCTTTCCCATTACGAATACTTTTAATGATTTGGGTTTCAATCAGCTTAGCTGTCTGCGCATCAATTTCACCAGATGTAGGCAAATCATTATCTTGTTGAAAAGAAGTTACTGCTTGTTTTGTTGCTGCACTAAAGTAGCCATCTGTACGCCCAGGATCGTAATCTAAACCTTGAAGCATAATTTGGATATTTTTAATTTTATCTCCAGTTTGGTCTTCCTTTAACGGCTCTTCAATTTCGACAGGGCTTGTATAGTAATATTCAGGTTGTTTTTGATTAATAGTAGGTTGGACACCTTTTTCATGTATCCATTTCCCATTTGGTGACAACCATTTAAAGAAAGTAAGTTTAATAGTACTTTCATCCCCTAAAGGAACGGCTTGCTGAATCGTTCCTTTACCAAAACTTGGTTGCCCAACCACGTCATAGCCCATTTCTTTCATAGCTGCAGCTAATATTTCCGATGCTGAAGCACTTCCTTCATCTATAATGACACTGATCGGGTACTTTTTCTTTTCCTTTAAATCAGAATGATATGGTGTTTTGTTACCTTTTTGGTCTTCCACTTGTAGGTAAGGCATATCTTCTGGAACAAATTGTTTTAAAATATCTTCAATAACATTTAACAGTCCACCAGGATTCCCTCGAACGTCAATCACTAATCCTTCAATACCACTATCTTCCATTTTTGTCAGCTGTTCTTTGAACTCCTGAGCTGTGCGTTCCGAAAAATTCGTCACTTCTAAAATACCTGTTTTTTTGCCGTCTACATTCTTCGTTTTACTGTATACCGTTTCCTGAGGAATAGTATCTCTTACTATTGTCACTTTAAAAGGTTCCTCAACTCCAGCCCGACGGATTGTTAGTTCCACTTTGGTTCCTTTTTCTCCTCGTATCTTAGCGACAGATTCATTTTGACTTAAGCCTTCGAGGCTTTTCCCGTCAACTTTGAGAACTTGATCATTTGGCCGTAATCCTGCTTTTTCAGCTGGAGAGTCCTTCACCGGAGCTACTATGCTTAATACATCGTCTACTTTATTTACCTCTGCTCCTATCCCTTCAAATGAAGACTCAATTTGCTCATTAAATTTCTTCATTGTTTCTGCATCCATATAGGAACTGTATGGATCTTCCAAAGTAGAAAGCATGCCCTGAATCGCACCTTCTGTTAACTGCTTATCATCAACTTCTTCTAAGTAGTTTTCTTTAATTAATCGAAAAGCTTGATCCACTTTTTCCATATCTTGGGTTGGTACTTCATTGGCAGCCGTTTCACCACCTAATTTCATTGACTGTTCTGTAGGTGGAGTTGTTTTCTGAGCTAGCTTCACTCCCGTGTAACCTCCAGCCAGACCAATAACTAAAGCTAATATAAAAAGTAGTACAATATGTAGCTTTCTTAATTTCATCCTTTCACCTCAACTCATTAAACATAGGAATCTCACTTGTTCAAGCTTCATACCAATTGTCATTTAGTAATAAACAAGAGTTAATATTCTCTTGTTATCATAACATATGCAATTCAAAAAATAATTACCATCGTTCCTATTCCGTTTTGGAGAGAATTTTTTAACTTTCTTCTCAATACATTTATAATTCATGTCATCCGTGGGATAGGTAAATCCCAAGAGGCTGAGTGAAACCATCCAATCATTGCAGCTTCTCTTTATGATGTCATTATACATGTTATCAGCAAAAAAGGCATCAATCGAATTAGAAATTGATTGATGCCTTTTGGATTAAAATTAATTTAAAACTGTCATTGGATCAATGGAATTACTTTTAGAACCATTCCAACCACCGCGATGAACTTCAAAATGCAAATGTGGTCCTGTAGACTGGCCAGTATTTCCACTAGCACCAATAACTTGGCCAGCACTTACAGTTTGACCTTGACTCACTCCGATACTATTTAAATGAGCATATAAGGTTGTATAAGATTGTCCATTTATATTATGTGACACTAAAATAACATTTCCATAACCTGACATCCCAGCTTGAGAAGCAGAATTAGTCATAATAACAACTCCAGATGCTGCCGAACGAACTGGCGTACCTATTGGTGCACCGAAATCTGTACCATGATGCATTGATCCCCAGCGAGTGCCGTAATGAGAGGTGATTGGCGCAGAGATAGGATACATCATATCTCCCCCCATATTTTGCTCAGGTGCTGGCGCTGGTGCTGAACCACCACTTGAATTTGAACTTGAGCCAGAGCTATTATTAGCAGAAGATGGATGATTGGACTTAGATTGCTTCGCTTCTTGTTTTGCTTGTTGCTCTGCTTTTTCTTTAGCTAGCTGCTCTAATTCACTCTTTTGTGATTGAGCAAGCTGTTTTGCTTTTTCCGCTGCTTCAGCCTGTTGTGCCAAAATTTCTTGTTCTTCCTCTACACTTACTTTGTATGCTTCCAATTCTTTGTGTTCTTCTTCCAAGCTCGCCATTAGTGTTTCTTTTTTCGACAATTGTTTATCTAACTGTCCTTTCAAGGCAACTAAATCCTGTTTTTGAGCTTGCAAGGATTGTTTTCGCTCTTCCACTTCAGACTTTTTATTTTCTACGTCTACTTTATTTTTTTCCACAGCTATTTTATCCGCTTCATGCTGTTCCATAATCGATTTATCTTGATCCATAATCGTGTTTACAGCAGATGACCGACTAATAAAATCACCAAAACTTTTCGATCCTAAAATAACTTCTATGTATTTCATAGAGCCACCATTTTGCTGAATGTTACGCAGACGATCCTTTAATAATCCTTCTCGTTTAGCAATACGTTCTTTTAGTATAGTAATCTCTTTCTTGAGCTTTTGAATTTGTTTTCCCAATTCCTTTATTTGTTGATTGGTGTTACTTATCTCTGTTTCTTTCGTTGTTATTTGCTCTAACGTTTTTTGTAGATCTGTATCAATCGAATGAATTTCTTTTTCAACAGAACCTTGTTTATCTAGGTTTTTATTAATCTTTTTATCTGTTTTATCTGTGTCACGCTGTAACTTACCTTGTTTTTCTTCAAGTTGTTTTTGTTGTTGTTGCAATGCATCAATTTTTTTATTTAAATCTGCCGTCGATTCTGCAGATATGGAAGTCGTTGATAATGTGATGGTAGAAGCTGCAACAATGGTTGATAATAGGACTGGAAACTTTCTCATTGGTTTGTTCACCTTTCCCTCTGTTTTTGTTATGTTCTACATAGAGAGAGATGTCAAAGGACATCTCTGGCATATGCATGTTCATGTTGACATTAAAATTATTCCGTTAGACTTTTAGGAATTTCCTAACACTCATCACACTTCCCCAAACACCTATAGCTGCACCAATTGCTAAAATAATTCCCGATAACTGGAAAGCAAAAGGAGTATAAGGTAAAAGTTCGATAAAATTATACGTCGTTTGCTTACTTAAGATATCTTCCACGTAATAATACCCTGTAAGCACAATAATAATTGGTATAATTGAACCCATTACACCCAGTAATAATCCTTCCACGAAGAATGGCCACCTAATAAAACCATTGGTCGCACCAACTAGTTTCATAATGCCAATCTCTTTACTTCTAGCCATAATTGTGATTTTAATCGTGTTTGAGATTAAGAATATAGCCGTAAATACTAATCCAATTATTAACACTAATCCAATCGTTCTTGCATACTTGTTAAAGTCAAATAACTTTTCCACAACTTCTTGCCCATAAACGACATCTTCTACAGCTGACATCTGTTTAATTTCTTCAGCTATAGCTGATGTATCTTCAGGCTGTTTTGCCTTCACAATATAAACATGGTTCAATGGATTGTCCTGTTCAAACATTTCCCAAGCTTGTCCATCCTCTCCCATGCTTTTGATTAATTTATTTAATTCATCATCTTTGGAAGAAAAAACAGCAGAATCGATGTTTTCTAATTTATTGATGGACTCTCCTAAAGCTTGAATATCTTCCTGTGATGCAGTTTGTTCAATCATGACATCAAGTTGGACATCTCTTTCTATGTTATCTGCCATTTCGTTTAAGTTCAGCATTAAAGCTAAAAAAGCAGCAACTAAAATCAATGTCGTTGTCACAGCTGCAATCGAGGCCATTGTCATCCAGCCATTACGCCGGATGTTTTTAAATCCTTCACGTATATGTCGCATAAGTATTCTAACCTTCATAGCCGTATTCACCTCGATGTTCATCTCTAACAATTAATCCGTCCTCAATTGCAACAACACGGTTTTTAAAAGTATTAACAATCTCTTTACTATGTGTAGCCATAATGACTGTTGTTCCACGGTCATTGATTTCCTGCAATACTTTCATAATTCCCCATGAAGTATCTGGGTCTAAGTTACCTGTTGGTTCATCAGCAATAACAATTTTAGGATAGTTCACAATAGCTCGTGCAATCGATACACGTTGTTGCTCACCTCCTGATAATTCATGAGGGAGAAATCTAGCTTTGTTTTTCAAGCCGACTAAATCTAGTACTTCCATTACACGTGTTCGAATTAGTGAGGGATGGGACTCGATTACTTCCATCGCAAAAGCTACGTTTTCATAGACTGTCAGTTTAGACAACAATTTAAAATCCTGATAAACGACCCCAACATTTCTCCGAAGTAAGGGCACTTTCTTTTCTTTTAATTCATTAACATTCATTTCATTTACATAAACCGTTCCTTTTGTTGGCTTTACTTCTCGGAAAATTAGCCGGATAAATGTGGACTTACCTGCACCACTCGGACCAACTATGTATACAAATTCACCACGGTCAATATTTATATTTATTCCATTTAGTGCCGAAACACCATTATCATACGTTTTATATACATCTTTCATTTGTATCATTCATTAATCACCTTTATTTTTTAATTGTAGTGTGCCACGTTACGCATATTGCACATCTTCAAACAGTAAAGGAACCTTTTATCATTATGAGACAATAGTATCACATAAGTAGCATAACTGAAGGTTTCTAACCAA
This sequence comes from Virgibacillus sp., assembly GCF_013393565.1. Lineage (NCBI taxonomy): Bacteria > Bacillati > Bacillota > Bacilli > Caryophanales > Bacillaceae > Virgibacillus > Virgibacillus sp. Next base: position 18,229 of record NZ_JABXHF010000044.1, on the reverse strand, counting down.
TTCGGATATTTAAGCGTGGGTCTTTCTCACTCCCCCTTTTTGCGCACAACCCACTTTTGAAGATAGTGACTCAAGCACGTTTAAAAATCGAGTTAAGATAACCACTCATAGATGTTGTGAGGAGTGTGTCTACATAATTATAACATCTTTCCGCACAATTTTTAGACACAAAATTATTACATTTGTATTTCAAAGTGAGGTTAATGTGAAACAAATTGTCATATTATAGAAAATCAAGAGACTATTGGACTATTTATAGGAGTAGATATAATTACCAATCTCGAATATGTCGTAAATGGAAAGAAGCAATTGCCTGGAAGGAGAGCTCTTCACATATTTGGAAGATTTAAAGACTTGTTTAAGTAACTTCACTTATATAAACGCAAAAATTAGTAATTCTTTATAACAGGCCAAACAAGAAAAAACAGTAGCAATTGTAAAAGGCTACTGTTTTTTCTTGTTTTAAGGTGTAGCAACTCGTCGTGGATAATTGTGAACTTCAGCGACTTTTCATTTTGGTGAAAGCCTTTGTTTTTCTTATACAATAAACCCAAAAATACTATAGTTATCTATAGTGGAACATAAAAAGCTTACTTGTTATTTTGTCAAGTAAGCTTTGTTTTAATTCTCATTATTTCTTTTCTGCTAACCAATCAGCAAGCAATTGAACATCATCGCCTTTAGCCATTCCTGCAGGCATACTTCCTTTTCCATTTTTAATAATGTCTGCAATTTCATCTGAGGAATACTTTGATCCTACATCTGTCAAAGCAGGGGCATTGCCGCCAGATAAGTCTGCACCGTGGCAGCTTAAACAATTATCCTGGTAGACTTCTTCAGCAGCAGTAGCATCTACACTACCGCTATTTTCCTCTGTTTTTGCATCGTCCTTATCAGCTGGTTCTTCGGAAGCATTTTCATCATCGCCGCCCCCACATGCGCCCAGCACTAATACAGTGCCAAACAGCATTGCTAATAACCATTTTTTCATGATTCTAATCCCCCTAACTATGTTATTAATCATACATCAATTCTATTATAACCAATGACTACTGTTTTAAAACTCTTTCTGTTTCCAAATATTACTACAAAAAAGGCGCTAAAGGTTGATAGGTCAACTTACACAGCCAATTATGACGAATTTATGAAAAATTATTATTGGTTTAATTCACCTGTTGTCTTAGATAAGCATCAATAAACGAATCAATTTCTCCATCCATAACGGCTTGCGTATTACCAACTTCTACATTTGTGCGATGATCTTTCACCATAGAATATGGATGAAAGACGTAAGAACGAATTTGACTTCCCCAACCAATTTCCATTTGGTCACCACGAATCTCAGCTAATTCCTGCTTTTGTTTTTCAATTTCAAGTTGATATAATTTTGACTTTAACATTTTCATAGCTGCTTCCCGGTTTTTAATTTGCGACCGTTCATTTTGACAAGTCACAATAATGTTTGTCGGTACGTGGGTAATACGCACAGCAGAATCCGTTGTATTTACATGTTGGCCACCTGCACCGCTAGCACGGTACGTATCGATTTTTATATCCTCAGACTTTACTTCGATATCTACATCATCCGTCATTTCTGGCGTCACTTCACACGAAACAAACGACGTATGTCTTCTGCCAGATGAATCAAACGGTGATATGCGTACAAGGCGATGTACGCCTTTTTCTGCTTTTAAATAACCATAAGCATTATGTCCTTTAATGAGCAATGTAACACTTTTAATCCCTGCTTCATCACCTGGTAAATAATTTAACGTCTCGACTTGAAATTTCTTTCTCTCTGACCAGCGCTGATACATTCGTAACAGCATGCTTCCCCAGTCTTGAGATTCCGTGCCACCTGCACCAGGGTGTAATTCCAAGATAGCATTATTGGCATCATATGGTTCGCTCAAAAGAATTTGTAATTCAAAATCATTGAATTGTTGTCGTAAAGAAGTTAATTGCTGAATTAATTCTTCTAATAACTCTTGATCATTCTCTTCTTTTACAAGTTCATAAGAAACTTCTAAATTATCAAGCTGTTGCTCAAGCTGAGAAAAACTATTGACATATGTTTTTAAATGGTTCATTTCATTGATGACGCCTTGAGCTTTTTCTTGTTCATCCCAAAATTCAGGAGCAGTCATTTGTAGCTCTAATTCTTGAATACGTTCTGTCTTTGCCTCTAAGTCAAAGAGACCCCCTAAAATCGTTGATGCGGCCATTCATCTTATCTAAATCGTTTCTAATATCTACTAGTTCCAATTCAATCACCTCTATGTAATTATTGTTGCCAAAGCGTCAGGAAAGCACTCCGTTTTTGGAGTGCTTCTTCCTTTTTATTTCCCATGGCAATTTTTATATTTTTTCCCACTACCACATGGGCATGGATCATTTCGACCTACATTGTTCTGTTTGACAAATGGTTTACGTGTTTTTTTCTTTTCTTCTTGACCGCCAGAAACAGCTTGCGTATTTTTCACAACTTCCTGGCGTTGAAGGTTATCACGAATTTGAGCTTTCATGATATACTTCGCTACTTCCTCTTCAATACTTTGAATCATTGACTCAAACATAGCGAAGCCCTCTAGTTGATATTCCCGAAGTGGATCGTTTTGGCCATATGCACGTAAATGAATTCCCTGGCGTAACTGGTCCATTTGATCAATATGGTCCATCCATTTTGTATCGACAGTACGAAGGAGAATCACTTTTTCAAACTCTCGCATTTGTTCTTCTGTTAATTCTTGTTCTTTTTCGTCATAACGTGCTTTTACTTTTTCCATGATCCATTCGGTTATTTCTTCTTGATCTTTTCCTTTAAGATCATCTTCAGAGATGTCATGAGGTTCAAGCAAGTTACCTGTTACATAATCTACAATTGCTTTATAATCCCACTTATCTTCATCATCGTCTTGGGTATGTGTTGTAACAACACGTTCCAATGCAGACAAAATCATATTTTCAATAATTTCGCGTAAATTGCCCTCTGCATCAATCACTTCAAAACGCTGTTTATAAATAATTTCACGTTGTTCACGTAAAACATCGTCATAGGAAAGAACCGTCTTACGCGCATCAAAGTTATTTCCTTCCACTCGTTTTTGTGCTGATTCTACTGCACGGGAAACCATTTTACTTTCAATTGGTTGCGAATCTTCCATTCCTAAACGCTCCATCATGGCACGGAGATTATCAGACCCAAATCGACGCATCAATTCATCTTCCATGGAAAGGTAAAATTGCGATACACCTGGATCTCCTTGACGTCCAGAACGTCCACGTAGCTGATTATCAATACGCCTAGATTCATGACGTTCCGTTCCTATAACAGCAAGTCCACCTAATCCCACAACACCTTCGCCTAATTTAATATCTGTTCCTCGACCAGCCATGTTAGTTGCAATTGTAACGGCACCACGCTGCCCAGCATTTTCGATGATTTCCGCTTCACGAAAGTGATTCTTTGCATTCAACACTTCATGCTTAATGCCTGCTTTTTTTAGCATCTTTGAAATGAGTTCAGAAGTTTCGACGGCAACCGTACCGACGAGAACGGGTTGGCCTTTTTGGTGGCGTTCTTTAATATCTTCAACGACAGCACGAAATTTTCCTTCCATTGTCTTATAAATTAAATCAGGCTTATCATCTCGAATAATGGGCTTGTTTGTCGGGATGGCAATAACATCCATATTGTATATATTTCTAAACTCTTCTTCTTCCGTCTTAGCTGTACCTGTCATTCCAGCAAGTTTATTGTACATACGGAAAAAGTTTTGAAACGTAATCGATGCCAATGTCATACTTTCATTTTGGATTTGTAAACCTTCTTTTGCTTCTATTGCTTGATGTAACCCATCACTATAGCGACGACCTTTCATGAGACGACCAGTAAATTGGTCGACAATAACGACTTCCCCATCTTCTACAACGTAATCATCGTCACGGTGCATGGAGATATGTGCTTTTAAAGCTTGGTTAATATGATGTGTTAACGAAACATGATTCAAGTCGAATAAATTATCAATAGAGAAATAACGTTCTGCTTTATTAATCCCTTCTTCTGTCAACTGAACGCCTTTCGTTTTTTCATCGTAAGAATAGTCATCTTTTGCCAATGTTGAAACAAATGCATTTGCCTGTTGATATAAACTTGCGGATTTTTTAGCAGAGCCTGATATAATTAATGGCGTTCTTGCTTCATCAATTAAAATAGAGTCCACCTCGTCAATAATTGCATAATTCAACGGACGTTGTACCATCTGCTCTTTATACAAAACCATGTTATCACGTAAGTAATCGAATCCATATTCGTTGTTCGTACCGTACGTAATATCTTGGTTATAAGCCTCTCGTTTTTGCTCTTTTGTAAGTCCATTTCCGTTAAGTCCAACTGTTAAACCGAGGAATTCATAAAGTTCACCCATCTCTTTTGCGTCACGACTTGCTAAATAATCGTTTACTGTAATTATATGGACACCTTTTCCAGCTATGGCATTTAAATATGCAGGCATCGTGGAAGCTAATGTTTTACCTTCCCCTGTTTTCATTTCTGCAATATTTCCTTCATGTAAGGCGATTGCTCCCATTAACTGGGTTTGAAACGGACGCATACCTAAAACGCGTTTTGCAGCCTCTCGCACAACTGCATATGCTTCTACTAGCAATTCGTCTAGCGTTTCTCCGTTTTGATATCTTGTTTTAAATTCTTCTGTTTTTTGTTGCAATTGCTCATCAGATAATTTTTCCATTTCCGGTTCTAACGCTTCAATTTGATCGACAGTCTTTTGAAGTTTTTTCAATTGTCGTTGCGTTCCATCACCAAAAATTTTCTGTAAAATACTTGCCATTTACGCAGCACCTCAATATTTATCAAAAATAACAAATTTCTTGAATCCCCTATATCTTAACATGTAGCATACTTATTGGATAATTGGAGATGTGTATTGTTAATACTAGTTTTAATATTTTAATCCATTATTTATCATAACACTTTCTAAAGATAGATGACAACTTGTAGCATGAAATCACACCTAGCAATGTCTTTCTAAACAAAGTGATTACATCCTAAAACTTGTACACACATAAATGAAAAAAGAACAGGTTAGACGGACATATGCTTTTTAATTTCTCAACCAATGGAAGATATACATCCATGTCAGAGGCCGTAAATATGTATTTTCATTATTTTAGCACTTCAATTTTTACCAGTTTCATTTATGCTTAAACGTTCAGAACTGTTTCGCCCCTCTCTTAGAAAAATTTAGCTTGTCGCCAAGTCTTATAGCGGAAGTCGTAGTTTTTCCTATAGTGTTAAAAAAGCCAATCTAAAAATGGCACTTGGTGTTTCTCTGTTATGAAGTATTGAAACAATTGGTATTAACTACACTTTATTTTGTTCTTCACGATACATTTTAGGGGTCATACCAGTTTCTCGTTTAAACATACTGCAAAATTGGGAGTCATTAGAGAATCCTGCCTCCAAAGCTATATCGGAAATTAACTTCGATGGATCATGAATAAGGCATGCTTTTGCAAATTCCATTCTTTTTAAATACAAATATCGCTGTGGCGTCATGCTAAATTTTTCTTTAAATAAATGTCGAAAATGATCATAACTATATCCAGCAATATTGGCTAAAATTTCATTGGTCAGCTTTTGCTGAAAATATTCTTCCATATAATTACGAACATACTGCATTCTATCATCTGTATGATCCATATACTTTTTAGTTTTACCAATTAACCTCTGTAAATGGATAACGAGCTTTCCTACTAATAAATGAAGCATTTTTGAAAATCCACTTTGTTTTTGTACAAACTCCTCTCTCATCTTAACTAAACAATCTCTAATAACCCAATCCCTGCTGTCTTGAAATACACCATTCTTTTCTAGTATTATCTCGTTTTCGGTATAAAAACCAATATACAGTACGTCAGCATCAACAAAATGTATTTCATCATGATTGGTATTAGGAGAAATAAGGGCAAAATTATTCTCATAAAAAGTATACTCCGTTGAATCGATTTCTGTTTTACCACTTGCAAAATAATAGACTAACTCACAACAATTATGGTTATGACTAGGTATATATTGTCCCTTTTTACGTTTAGAAAAAAACAAAAAATCCAATGTATCCAATCGACCACTCCTCGTATAGTATACTTAACCGAATTATATAATAATGCAACCGAATAATTATAAATATTTATCATTTTATTTGCTAGCATTATAACATGCTATAGCCAAATAATATAATGAAAGCGTTACTATAGTAACCAACTATTTAGCTTCTATCAAGAGCTTTTTGAAAAGCAATGTTTTTGTCGAGATTTGGTGACATTATGGAAAAAATGAACTAGGAAAGGAGTGTCACTATGAATGTTTTATGGGGACTTGCTGGAATTGCAGTACTCGGTTTACTTGCATGGTCAATATCTATGGATAAAAAAGCAATTAATTATCGCACTGTAATAAGCGCCTTCGCTCTTCAAATTCTTTTCGGCTTCGTCGTTTTAAAATGGGATTGGGGACAAAAAATTCTAACAAAGATGGCTGATTTTGTTGAAAAGATTATAGGATCTTCCCAATCAGGAATAGACTTTTTATTTGGAGACCTTCTACCAGATAATGGATTTGTCTTTGCCATTCAAGTACTTCCAGTAATTATTTTCTTTTCTTCTTTGGTATCTGTCTTATACCACTTAAAAGTGATGCAAGGATTTATTAAATTAATTGGTGGTGCATTAATGAAGATACTGAAAACTAGTAAACTTGAATCAACAGCCTCTGCATCAAATATATTTTTAGGTCCGTATGAATCAGCTCTTGTAATTAAACCTTATGTTAAGAGCTTAACAAAGTCGGAACTATTTGCCGTTATGGTTTGTGGAATGGCTACTGTAGCTGGATCTGTATTTGCTGGATATGCGGCACTAGGAATACCAGTGGACTATTTGCTCACAGCTGCACTTATGGCAGCACCTTCCGGATTACTATTTGCCAAAATCATCGTTCCTGAAACTAAAAATAAAGCAGACAAAAAGGCTAATGTTACAACTGAAATTACCACTAAAAATGTTTTTGATGCCGCTGCTACTGGAGCAAGTGACGGTATGAAGCTCGCCTTAACTATTGCAGCCATGCTAATAGCTTTTACATCTTTAATAGCTTTAGTAAATATTTTAATTGACCCTATTGGTAACTTATTAGGCATCCAAGATTTATCTTTAGAATTTCTATTTGGATATTTGTTTTCGCCAATAGCTTTCATCATAGGTATACCATTTGATGAAATTATTGGTGGTGGTTATTTTATTGCTATTAAGTTTACTGTGAATGAATTTGTTGCTTTCACAGAATTTTCAACGGAAATGAGTAGTTTTTCAGATAAATCCGTTGCTATCATTAGCTTTGCACTATGCGGATTTGCAAATATAGCTGGTATTGCGGGCGCTATCGGTGGTTTAGGTGGAATAGCTCCAAACCGAAGAACTGAAATTTCACAACTTGGAGTCCGTGCATTAGCTGCCGCAACATTAGCTAATTTATCAAATGCAGCCATTGCTGGGATGTTTATTGTATAAAATTTAATTTTATTAACAAAAAAGGAGAAAATGATGCAAAACAGATTAATTATTGATACAGATATTGGGAGTGACATTGATGATGCAATGGCTTTAGCACTTGCTATGAAGTCAAAAGAAATAATAATCGAAGGAATTACAACAGTGTATGGCAATGCGGAGCTTAGAGCTAGAATTACAAAAAAATTATTGCAACTAGGAAACCAAAAAAATATTAAAGTATTTGCAGGTGTTAGCCAATCATTACTGTTTAATCGTGATATTTGGATGGCTGGTCACGAAGGAGAGGGTATTCTGACTGAAGATGAGCACATTGAATACGACAGTGGCCATGCAGTCGATTTTATTATTCAAACAATAATGAAAAACCCTGGAGAAATAACACTTATAGCAATTGGTCCGTTAACAAATATTGCCACTGCTATTATTCGTGAACCAAGCATCGTAAAAAACGTAAAAGAAATAATTATAATGGGAGGTGTTACTAGGCTTGGCGACAATTCTCTAACTCTCCCAATAAATGAGCACAATATTAGGTGCGATCCAGAAGCTGCATCCATTGTATTCAGTAGTAAAGCGCCTATTTGTATGGTCGGATTAGATGTAACATATAAAGTGACTTTCACAAAGTTTCATAGAGACCAACTAGAAAATTCGAAAACACCTCTTAATTTAGCACTTGTTAATCAACTGGATCGTTGGTTTGCTTTTATTAAGGAAGATATAACTAAAATGCACGACCCGTTAACCGTTTCTATTGCCATTAATAGAGATATTGTCAAAACAGAAAAAGCGAAAGTTCATGTTGAGTACGATCATCGCCAAATGACTGGAACAACAATTGCCATACCAGACAAAAGTGGTAATGTAGAAATTTGTCTAGATGTGGATAGCCGACGATTTAATAATATTTTATTACGTCGACTATTAGATGAATAAATATATAGCCAAAATAAATGAAAACATGAAGTAACTAGAACGTCACTGTCTTGAAAAAGAGTAAGGAAATATGCAAGCATACGCTACTACTTTGCTTTAGAGTAAGCTTCATTTTTTAAATAAGAGCTTATTCTAAATGCTATTAATATGTAGCTCAAGCCATACAAAAGAGTGGTTCGAGGATGAACCACTCTTTTCAGAGAGGATAATTGGGGGTTTTGGGAGATCACTTATTGCGAGGAAATTTTCACGGAGAAATTTATCGCTTTCGTTCCATCACTCCCTCCTTGTATGTAGCTAATTGTCGATTTAAAACTGCTACAATTTCCACAAGTTGGCTAATCGTTCTCTCATGTTGCTCTATTTTTTGAGTAATATGCTTTAGATAAAGGCTTTTGTCACAATCCAATGGCTCACCTCCTACCCTTACATATTTTATATCACAAAAAGCCTTCATGAAGCGAACAGCCAAAATTAGTTTTTAGGCTTACAAACGACATAATTCTGCAATTTTAGGATAAAATACCTAGTTAATGAGTGGATTTATACCACATTTCATAACATTTTTACAGACATTATTTAAATTTAGCATAATGGACATCAATTTTCGACAATATTTTTAGTCTGTTCGTAACACCTTTCTTATTAACTACGGCAGAAAAACATACCAACTAGAATCATAGAATTGTGATAGCCAAACCAGCTGCATGTACAATGTGGTACTACATTATTTTAACTAAAAAAGTAAAAGCCAGCTGTCATAAAACAACTGGCTTGTACTTTTTATAAAATTTTTTATGCGTTTGGTTCAATTAACCCGTACTTTCCATCTTTTCTTCGGTAAACAACATTTGTTTCACCATTTACAGCGTTTTCAAAAACGTAGAAAGAATGACCGAGCATATCCATTTGTAGTACCGCTTCTTCAGAATCCATTGGTTTAAGGTCGAATCGTTTTGTTCGCACAATTTCTATATCAGAAGACTCTTCTTCTTGTTCTCCATTTAAAGCGTCTTTTTCTAATTCTGCAAAAACATGCTTAGGAGATCCTTTTTGTCTAAACTTTCTATTTACTTTTGTTTTATGTTTTCTAATTTGCCTCTCAAGTTTATCGACAACTAAGTCAATAGCAGCGTAAAGATCAACATGTTGTACCTCACCGCGCAATAATAAATTAGTCATCGGGATCGTCACTTCAATCCTTTGTTCATCATTATAGACACTTAAATTCACATGTACATCAGAAGCTAGTGGAGCATCAAAATACCTTTCTAACTTACCTATCTTCTTCTCCACGTAATCACGTATAGCTCCTGTTACCTCAAGATTTTCACCACGTATGTTAAAATTCATATCAGTGTCCTCCTTTCTCCTGCTACTTTCATTATACAACGTTTCCCTTTAAATTTCCTGTAAAAACTATTAAAATGTAAAGGAATTGTTACATTAAATCGTTTAAACCTTGATACAACTAGGTTTAGATAATTTACAATAAAAAACAAGTTAACATAGAACGCGAGTTCGTAAAATGTTTGGTAAATTTTTTTCTTAACATCGGGGTAAATAAAAGGGAGGAAGAAGCACCTTTTTTACCCCGACCTATTTAATAACTTTGTAATCCTTAATCAAGTAGTAGAAAATGAAAAAAATCCCATTGCATAAAGTTACACTGCATTTATTTTTTCCGATCTAAATAGATTCCATCCCGTGATTGTATCGTTTCATATGGATGAATATACTTTCGGTTGGATTGTTTTTGTTTTTTCATTTGGCGCAATTCTACTTTCAAATTATCAAACAGCAACAGCATTTCTTGTTCAATTAACTTATTTAATTGCATAATTTTTTTTGCTGTAGCTTTTTCTTCCTCTGAAAAAGGCGGTTTTAGTGATTTCATTTGTTCACCACGTTCTTCAATCAAGTCATTTACTTTTGAGATGATCGATTCGCGTTCCTTTGGGTCTATTTCCTGTTGAAGAAGATCATGTAAATGTTGGGTAGTATCATAGAAGGAAGTTAACCGATTCATCACACTTGAGCACCTTTAGAATATTGTTTTTTTCTAGTTTGTAAAATTACTTGCTTCCATGTATCACGAAACTCGATAACAAAGCTAAGAACTTCTTCCAATGCCGCTCTATCATTTTGTGTGTTCGCCTCTGTTAGGCGGTGATGCATATATTCATAAAGTGACATAAACTGACTGGAAATATCAACTTCCATATCTAACGTAACCATCAACTCAAGAATGATATTTTGCGCCTTTTGGATATTTTTATTTTTAGCTTCAAACTGATCTCCATCTATATCCTTCATCGCTTGTTTAATAAATTTTATACAACCATTATAAAGCATCAACGTTAACTCTGAAGGTGACGCTGTATTTACTGCGTTATTTTGGTAAACCTGATGTTGCTTATAAAAAGACATATTGCTCACTCACTCCCATCCTTACATGCCACCACCGAATTGGGACATTAATTGCGCTGACTGTTGATTCATTCTTGAAATTGCTTTTTCCATTGCTGTGAATTGGTTCCAGTAACGAGCTTCAGCCTGAGCAATTCGATCTTCAAGAGATTCCATCCGATCATCCACATCTTTCATTCGTTTCCCCAATGTATAACTTTCTAATGAAGGTGTTAAAATACTACCAGCTTTTTCACTGATTTGCTCTTTTGTTGTTTCCAGAGAATCTTCTAAACGTTGGATTAGTCCACGTGAATTTCCTTCGTCACTGTTAGTAAATAAATTTTGTACATCAGCAGGATTTTCCCGAAGTGCTGTTTTCAGTTCTTTTTCGTTAACTATGAGCTTTCCGCCATCTAAATAGTCTTTGGATGTTTCAATTCCAACCTGTGTCAAAGTTGTATATTCTCCGCCAGTATCTACCTTTTCGTACCAGCTAGAGCGCAGATTAAATAAGCCATTAGAAATTGTCGTGTCTCCTCGTAAAAGCCCACTTTTAGCTCTTTTTTCCCAAAGTTCAATTTCGTTCTCCGACATATCCTTTTTTTGTTCAGCGGTTAATGGTGGGTAATCACGATGACGCTCCTCTAGCTGTGATTTATTTAGCGCTTCTACGACTTCATTATACTTATCAACAAATTCCATTATTCTCTCGTAGGAAGCGTCCACATCATTTGTTACAGTAAGGCTGACATTTTTACCCTCTGTCTCTTGCTTAAATTCCAATGTCATTCCATTTATCTTATAGGAATTTGTTTTCGATTCCATGATTAACCCGCTATTATTGTATTCAAACTTCGCATTAGTACCGCCTGATTCCTTATCCATATCCATGTGAAGCACGTTAGCTAAAAATGAATTATTATCAAATTGAATTTCTGCACCATCACGGTAATTTCCTGTCCTTGTCGTTTCCATAATTACTTTTTCCGTTTGTTCATCATAAAACATACGTACATTATTATCATCTCGAGATATTTTTTTTAATACGTCCGTTAATGTATCGCCTTTTTGAATAGTATACGTATATGGTACTTCTTCACCTTTTTCATTTATCGTATTAAATGCTATTTCATCACCTTCAACTAGCTGTACATCTGATTTTACAGTATTTGTGCTTACATTAATCGCTGTACTGGCTAATTGATTCACTCTAATTTGATATGTACCATTGGCAACATCCGCATTTGCAGTTGCTGTTACTGCACCTTCTTTGGTTGAACTAACGTTTTTTGCGTTATAAGCCACACTCTTCCTCATTTCAAACATTAAATCATCTAGCTCTGTTAGCTTGCTGTTGATTTCTCGAAAAGCATCTCGTTTCCATTCTAATTTCGTACGATCTTGCTCTAATTTATTTAATGGTATACGTTCAGCCTTCATCAACTTATCTACCATTGCTTCAATATCCATACCACTTGCTAAGCCACCAACGCGCATGACCATTTGTCTCGCCCCTTTACATCGTATTATTCAAATGTTTTAGAAAAACTTTGCTTTCCGCAAATCTTTTATGGCGGAAAAACGCCATCATTTTACTTATATTCTAAAATTTTATACTCTCTAAAACTTAAGAGAGCAAATTACCGTTTTTCTTCGACTATAAAATCTCCCCTCTCGATATACAAAAGCCACTTTAAACGTTTTATATTTTCTCATCGATTAATATACCCATATATTCCGCCATATCTGCATACATATCTAGCATTTTTTTCGGAGGTATTTCTTTTATAACTTCATCTGTTAATGGATTGACTACTGTCACATAGTATTCATTCAGCTTTTCATGAAACTTAAAACGTAGATCTGTTCGGAACGGCTCAATAAATTCGTTCCATTTTTCTACAGCTGTTTTCAGCTTATCTTTTGTCACGACCATGGACGGACGAATAGCATCGGCTCGACTTTGATCGTTGTTAGTTGTCTCCTTCTTAACCGCTTGCCGATCGTTACTCTGTTCTTGTAACTTAGGATGTGACCCGGTCCCAATGCGCTCTAATCGCATATTCATTTGCTCCACAACCTTTTTATTTTTATATCGGATTAACTGTACAATTATTTAATCTGTTTAATAAAAATGCTATTAATGAAGAACTTATAACAATACGACAAAATATTTTAGCGTCTGGTTTGTTATGAAACTATCTATGTATTATCTTTTAAAAGATTCACTATTTCATTTGGAATATTTGCCGCTTTATTGTTTTCATGAGTGATATCTAAATAGAGTTCTTTACGATAGATATCTACAGATGAAGGAGCACTAATGCCGATTTTCACTTGATCGCCTTCCATACCAAGCACTTTTATTTCAATATCTTCACCGATTTGGATGGCCTCATTACGTTTACGAGTTAATACAAGCATATTTATTCTCCCTTCGCCATTAAAGGATCGTTTACAGTAATCGGCTCTCTCGTGTTGTATTGGTTCGTCTTAATTACAAACTGCTTTCCACACCAGTTGTTTGCATTAATAATTATCGGAGCTTGCAAATTAATCGTGCTATCCTTAAAAGGCTTCTTTAGAGTGACAATCGATAATACAACGATATCCGTTTCGTCTCCCAGTTTTAATGCTTGTACAATACTGTCGTCCAATTCAAATGTATAATCTGTATACATATGGTAGGGATTAATGACAATAAATGCTATCTCTTTTTCTTTCATGGATTGTAATAATTGGAATACAGATGGCTTAGGAAAATCAATTAAAACAAATTCTGTTTCTTGAGGAAATCCTAATACACCAGTTGGAAAATGAATAACCCTAGCAAAATCAATATCCATCTCTCCAAAATATTTTGTCATTATAAGCATAATTGTACTCCTTCCATTTCTTTAACTGATCTAATAGATTGCAAAACATGATGTTTTAATTAAGTTAGATGACCGTACTGTTACGCTTGTTGTAGTATGGATATTACTCTTGCAACAGCAAATTTACAATATCCTGTATGCAAAGACAAACCTCATTATTAAGTGAATCTCAATTCGTCGGGGTTTCTTCCCCCCAATGACCTAAAGCCTTTTTACAAAAAAGGGCTTTAGGTGAAGTTATTTCCTAATTAGACTTCAGCTTCTATCTTCCCATTCTTGAAGTGCGAATCTTATAACACCTTATCTTCAGGATAAACGACTTCAATCTGCAAATCTTGGTATTGCTTCATTCTTGTCAATACATCTCCAGGTACATAGTGATGCTCAGCTGAATTTGTTTGGACCTCAATATTTGGCTTTTTTGCTTGTACATCTATATGAAGTTCTGCTGGTTTATAGTCTATTTTCACTGAAAACGGAGAAGGGATAAAAGCTATTCCTAACCGTTTCATTGGTGTATATGCATTCATTTTTGCTTGAGATATTAGCGGATTTCCTTTTTGCTCAATCTTCATTAGTTCTGTTCCTTGCTGCGCGCGTCTCTCTATTCCCTCTAAAACGGCTTGTTTCCCTTCTCTTGCAAATTGATCATTTCTTTGGAAAATAGACATTAAATTCGCATCGGCAAATGCCTTTGTTTGATCAATAGTTAACTTACTAGGAGTTGTCCGCATACTCACTTCTGCCTTAGGCTGTTGAATTGATATGTCTGCTTTTGGTTGCCGGATTGTTTGTTTTGGTTTCGTTTGTTGCAGTTCAATTTGAGCCATTTGGGATGTCATTTTCAATTGAGGAATATTCATGCGTCATCGTTCCTTTCGTATTCATAACGGAAACCCTGCCACCTAACAAAGGGACAGGGTTATGTTATTATCTCAAGAAATCAACAAGGGTCGGCTGGATAATTCTAGAACCCGTTGATAATGCGGCGCGATGTAAAAATTCCTGCGTAATTAAATTAGTAATGGCTTCACTATAATTAATATCCTCATTATCGGACATCATTTTTGTAGCCATTATTTTCTGATCACCCAGTCTATTTTCCACGAGTTCCAAACGATTCATGCGAGCACCCAAGCCTGCTCTTGTATCAATAATTTGATTAATTCCTGTATCAAGTTCCTCAATACTTTCGCCAATGACCTCTTCAATACCATCCATGTCATGATTATCAAGCTTTTGAATAAATGAATCGACTGTATCAAATAGACCATTACCGAATACAGCTCCTCCGTCCACGTTAGCTTGTAATTCTAAACCAGCAGCAATAGGAATATTAACAGGATCCGTATTAGGTGAAAAAACGCCATTTTGATCAAATGGTGAATTGGTCGTATCCGTCCCATTGAATATGTATTTACCATTCACTTTTGTATCTGCTATACTAATTAAATGCTCTTTCAATTGTTTAGCTTCTTCTTTTATACTCTTGTATTCTTCATCATCATTCGTTCCATTACTTGCCTTAACTGCTAATTCCCGTAACTTTTGCATTGCCTTTGTGGCCTGATCAAGCGCTGCATCTGAGTTATCCATCCAATTATGTGCCTCGCCTGTATTCCGTAAATACTGCTCCGCTTCATTTTCCTGTCTACGATAATTAATCCCCTTCATTGCTACAACTGGATTATCGGAAGGACGATTTATTTTTTTCCCTGTTCTTACTTGTTCCATATACGTATCCAACTTCGTATAGCTATTGGACAAATTCCGTAACATGTTATTTGAAAGCATACTCTGCGTAATTCTCATACTACCATCTACCTCCCAACAAGACCCATATTATTAATGACACGGTCTAGCATTTCATCAATGGTTGTCATACTTCGTGCAGCAGCGTTATAAGCATGCTGAAATTTAATCATGTTAGACATTTCTTCATCTAAGGAGACACTGCTCACTGACATCCGTTGTTCTTCTACTTGCGATTTTAAGATCCCTGTATTTTCTGTCATCCGTTTAGCTTCTTCGGCTTCTACACCCATTTCTCCAATTAACGAATCATAAAAACTATTAATCGATGTATTCTCGCCTAACGGATTTCCAGCTAATGATTTATCCGTAAATACTTCAGAAAGCGCTAAGGCATTTGCTCCTTCTCCATCCGTTTCATTTGTACTTGCAGCAATGTTATCTGGCTCATCCATAATAAGTTGGTTTACCGTAATTCCAGCAGCACCGCTCTTACCGTTTTTAAAGACGAAGAAATCAATACCGTCCGTTCCATCCAAAGCTTTTCCACTTCTATGTACACGATTAAATTCCTTAGCCATTTCGGTTGCCATTTTATCTAAATTTGTTAACATATCCGTGTAAGTGCCTTGAATTGCCCCATCACCGTCTAAATCATGACCATAAGAATCAATGAGACCTCCTAAGGTTCCATTTGATTCAAGAATATTGACTGTTTCTCCATTTACACTTATTCCGGTTACTGATGCATAAGGATCAGAGCCATACTCCACAGTAAACTCATTAATCTGCTGTTGCTCAGATGTTCCGTTTATTAAAACGACATTAGGTTGAAAAGAATTACCAGTGTTATCTACAACTTCAATGGAGGCTATTCCATCGGCTATCTTTGGCGAGCTTTCAGAGCTTTTAGAGTAGGTGACTTTTATATTCATTTTACTGGATAATTTATCAATGAGGTTATCTCTACGATCGTATAGATCATTAGGTAAATAACCATGTGGCTCAAGCTCACTAATTTGTTCGTTCAAACTGCCAATTTGTCGTAATAATGAATTCGTTTCTTTCACAGTTGTATCGATTTGATTTTTTAAGTCTGATCGATGGGAAGATAACGATTTAGATAAATGCTGAAAAGTTTCTGCTACTGCCATGCCACGGTTTGCAACAACGGACCTAGCTCCTGAATTATCAGGATTAACCGCCAATTCTTGCAGTGAATTCCAGAATTTCTCCATTGTACTTGCTAATCCGTTGTCAGATGGCTCATTTAATACTGTTTCCATTCTACTAAGAGCTTCTGATTTTGAAGTCCAAAAACCTGATCTACTATTTTCAGACCGAAATTGATAATCTAAAAATTTATCGCGTACGCGTTGAACAGAACCAGCTTCAACACCTGTGCCTATTTGTCCAGGTATTTCAGGACGGTTTCTTGAAGCAGCAGGGTAAGCAGTCGTCGTTTCAAAATTAACCCGTTGCCTCGTATAGCCTTTTGTATTCGCATTGGAAATATTATGTCCCGTTGTATATAATGCTGATTGTTGCGCAAACAGCGCCCGTTTTGCCATTTCTAATCCATGAAAACTACTCATCTTACGGCCTCCTATTAAACCTTTGAGTCAAATAAAGACTGTTTAGATCTTACTTGTTTTTCCTTATCCGTTCCATAATTCATTGATTCAATTGTTGGATTCATTAGATCAAGAGAAAAGTGAACAAATTGTAAAGACTGTTGAATTAACATACGGTTCAATTGCTCTTGTTGTTTCAACTGCGCCATTGTCCTCATTAGCTCCGTTGTTAGTTCGATTAACTGCTCTTTGTCTTTTTCAGATTCCACTTGAGATAAAAGCGTCGTAACAGTTTGCTCTTGCTCCTGAGGCTGATTAACCTCAAACCAAGTAGCCATATATTGTTGTCGTTCTTTCTCTACTTTCTCCATTTTTCTAGACAGTTTACGCTCTCTAGCTATAATAGATGATAATGTATCCACATCGCCGTTCTTTACAACGTTTGTTTTCGTCTTTGAGAGATCGACGAATTCTACATGCAAATGTAATAATTTTTCTAATATGTCTATAAGAGTTTTTAAGCTCAAGCAAACCCTCCTTTCCTTCCCTTCATTACTTTCCAGTAAAGAAATCGATTAATTTCTGTGCTGTTTGATCATAGTTCATTTTGTATTCACCAGATTCTATCATTTCTTTTAATCGATCTATTTTGGCAGTTCTTGTTTTATTTTCCCTATTGTCCTCATGCAACTGTTTTGCTTCATTTGATATTTCTAATTGGTCTTTTTTCATTGTTTGTTTAACTTCCATTTGTTTAGGCAGTTGTTGTTTATGGTATGGGTTAAAGTCAGATTGATTAGGCCCATTTATTTTCATTTCCACTCCACCTCTTTAAGAGCAAATTCCAATGATTATATGTTAACTTACTTCTATTATCGGATTACATCATCAATTATTAAAGCTATTATTTACAAGTGATTGATCTATGTTATTAAAACGTGAATCTTCAATCTTGGGCGTTTTCTTTCATTGCTCCAGTTAGACTAGGACAGCTTGACGGTTATATTTCTTGATTAGGAATTTGTCCACACCCTTTTTCCGACATAGATATAGGATACTTACTACCACATTCCAATTTTATTAATCATC